>JAISLQ010000045.1 GCA_031290885.1 Acidaminococcales bacterium | reverse complement strand
CCGGCGCGGGCGGTTGGGGCATGACCGTGGTGTCCATAAAGCAAATGTTCGCCGGCCACGCGCAGCAGGCCGCAATGGTAGCGGCCGGCTCGGCGGGCGGCGGGTTTTATAGCAAATTTTACTACATCGTCGACGACGACGTAGACCCAACGGACTTGGAAGAAGTTATGTGGGCAGCCACCACCCGCTGCCGCTGCTCGGAAGACATTGAGATTTGGCGCAATACTTGGTCCACTCCGCTCGATCCCAGCAAGAACCCGCCGGATGACCGCCCCTATGGCTCCAAAGCTTTCATCTTCGCTTGCAAACAGCACAAATATATCAACAGTTTCTCCAAGCGCACCGCTATGACCAAAGCCAGCTACGACAATGCCCACGCGCGCTGGAAAGAGCTTGGCATGCCGGGCGATGCCGCGATAATCGGCTTTTTCGACGACATGAAAAAATAATCGCCGGGCTGTTTTGGGTCCCCGCGCTTTAAAAAGGCGCGGGAACCCATATGCTATCTATTTTTCCCTCTCCATACTCAGCAAAGGAGGAACAGCCATGAGTAACAATGTCGCAGCAAACCCGGCTCCCGGAGGGACGCAGCCCGTGCCGGCGGCCAGAAGGAATATCGGCCTGGTTTTGGGCTTGGCAGCGTTTGCCGCCTTGTGGTTTTTGCCGGTCCCCGGCCTTAGCCAGAACGGTTCACGGGCGATGGCCGTGGCCGCGCTGACCGCTATCTGGTGGATAGCCGCCGTCATGCCGCCGGCCTTTCCTGCCGTTTTGGCCTGCGTACTTTACTTCGTTCTGAAAATATCGCCGCCGGCCGATGCCTTCAGCGGTTTCGCCAGCCCCAGCATCTGGATGTTGCTCTTCGCCCTGATCATGGCCAAAGGCGTGGACAAATCCGGGCTGAGCAAACGGATCGCCGCCATGCTCATGAAGAAAATGCCGTTATCTTTTGAAGGCATGGTGATCGTTTTTATTGCCATGTGTTTTATTTTCCCCTTCTTCATTCCCGCCGCGCCGGCCATCGTGGCCTTGATCATGACGCTGGTCCTCGGCTTTATGGACGCGCTCGGCATAGAACGCAGCCCCGCGAACAAGGTCAGCGCCGGCCTTACTTGTTTTATTGCGATTTTGGTCCTGACCTTCGGGCGCGTGCCCATGACCGGCGCCATGCCCAACCTCGTCGTCGTCGGGCTGGTACGGGAACTGACCGGCGTGGAAGTAACCTGGATAGGCTGGCTTGTTTGCATGTGGGTTGCCGCGCCCATATCGGGCATCGTAACCTATTACTACATCACCCGAAAATACAAGCCGGATGTCGCCATCGACCCGCAAACCATGCGCGTCCAGATCAAAAAAACAGTAGAAAGCTTAGGGCCTGTGTCCACGCCGGAAAAAAAGACCCTTGTCTTGGTGCTTGCGGCTATCCTGCTCTGGGCCTTTGACTTTTATTTGAAGATCGGCACCAATCAAATCGGCATCATCATCGGCATACTCTACCTGATGCCTTATACCGGCGTGCTCACTATGGCCGACTTCAAAACTTTGCCCTTTGACATATTTGTCTTTGCCGGAGGATCGTATTCCATGGGCGTAGTGCTGTCCAAAACCGGCTTTGCCCAGTGGGCGGCGTCCGGCATCACCGCCTTTCCCTTCCTGCAAGGAAGCAGTTTCCTGGTGGCCGGTACATTCGTCTTGCTCTTTGCGGTGGCTCTGCATTTCATTCTGGAAACATGGGGAGTAGCGTCCCTGATGACGCCGATCATTGTCAAGGCAGGAATTTTGCCGCCCAAAGCGGTAACCATGCTCCTGCCTTATGGCGCGGGGTTTTATATCTTCCCCTATCAGGCCACGCCCATTATCTTGTCTTTGGGATTTGGCACCACGAGTTGGAACGACATAACCAAATATGGCATAATTATGACCTTGGTAGGCATTGCGCAGGGCATCCTGTTCCTGGGCACCTACTGGGCGTGGACCATGCTTTGATATTTTTTATCCATAGCCGTCCGCTTAAAGCCTTGCCGCCGGGCAAAAGAAGTACCGGCCCTGATTTTACGGCCATTTTTCTACAAGGGGTGATTGTCTCGTGGCTGCCGCGCAAAAAAGCGACCTGCTGAAAAAATTTGGTCTTGTCTTAGGGCCGCTGCTTTTACTGACGGTATATTTTTCTTCGGTGCCCGGCCTTAGCGCGGCCGGGCGCGGCGCCTTGGCGATAGCGCTGTTTACCGCCGCCTGGTGGGTTTTCATGGTAGTGCCGCCGGTTCTGCCCGCCCTGTTTGCCTGCATACTGTTCATGGTATCCGGCGTTGCCAAGCCTGTGGATGCCTTTGCCGGGTTTTCCAACCCCAGCATCTGGATGATCGTGTTCGCTTTGGTCATATCCAAGTCGGTAGACGCCTCCGGTTTGGGCAAAAGGGTCGCCATAAATATCATAACCGCCGGCAAGCTGACTTTTGGCCGGGTGGTGGCGGCCATGATTTTTCTTTGCACAGTGGCGCCTTTTTTCATACCGTCCGGGGCGGCCTATGTTGCCCTGCTCATGGCTTTGGCGGTCAGCGTGATAGACGCCGTTGGCCTGCCAAAGGATAAGCGCAGCCAACTCGGCGCGGCCATTACTTGCTTTGTTGCCGTTCTGTCCCTGATGATGGGGCGCATACCGCTTACCGGCGCGGTCGCCAACATTATTTCCATCGGCCTGGTCAAGGAATTGGCCAATACCGATATAACCTGGCTGGAATGGTTTGCCAACATGTGGCCGGTCGGCCCTGTCGTACTGGCCGCCACATACCTATATTGCACTAAAGTTTATCAGCCGGAAGTGAACTTTGCCGATCCCCAAGTCAAGGCCAAACTTATTGCCAAGCGCGATGCCTTGGGCGCGATGACGGCCAAAGAGATCCGAGCCGCCGGCTTTGTCTCGCTGGCGCTCGTATTGTGGGTAACCGGTGCCTGGCACGGCATAAGCACCAACGCCGTCGGCGCCATCGTAACCGCCCTGCTGCTGCTGCCGGTCATCGGCGTGGTCGGCATGGAGGATTTCCAAAAATTGCCCTGGCACATCTTTATCTTTGCCGGCGGATCTTTTTCCATTGGCGTAGTGCTCACCAAAACCGGCGTAGCCGAGTGGATCGGAAATGCGGTGAGCGGTTTGGAAATCATAAGTACCGGCGGCTTTGCGGTAAAAGCCGGGTTCATCGTATTGATCGCTTTTGTCGTGCATATCCTTTTGGAAACGATGGGCGAAATAAGCCTTCTGGTACCAATCTTTCTCAAATCCGGCCTGGTATCCGCCAAAGCGGTGGCCATGCTGGTGCCCTACGCCGCCGGGCTGTACCTGTTTCCCTACCAGGCGACGCCGATCATCTTGTCCCTCGGCTTCGGCATCTGCAACTGGAACGATATACTAAAATACAGCTTCTTCATCTGCGCCGTCGCTATCATACAGGCTTTGGTGTTCCTCACTTCTTACTGGGCCTATACCATGGCGTAAAAGCGGAAAGCGGGGATTGTCCGATGAAAAGGATCATTGTAGGCATTTCAGGCGCCAGCGGGCAGATTTACGGTATACGCCTGTTGGAATTGCTCCGCCGGTTTTCCGAAGTAGAAATACACTTGGTAATCTCCGACTGGGCAAAAAAAACTATGCGCCTGGAAACCGACTGGACAAGCGAGCAGGCGGAGGCCTTGGCGCACCGCGTGTACGACTGCGCCGATCAGTCGGCGGCAATTTCCAGCGGGTCGTTTCCCCGCGCCGCCATGTTCATAGCTCCATGCAGCGTAAAAACTCTGTCGGCCATAGCCCATTCTTATACCGACAATCTTTTGCTTCGCGCGGCGGACGTAACGCTAAAAGAACGCAAGCCCTTGCTGCTGGCCTTCAGGGAGACGCCTTTTCACGCCGGGCATATTGAACTCATGCGCCAGGCGGCCGGAAACGGCGCGATCATCGCGCCGCCCGTGCCGGCTTTTTACAACCGCCCCGCCACCGTCGCCGAATTGGTTGACCATACCATATGCCGCTATCTTGAACTGTTAGGGCTTAGCGTTCCCGGCGCCAAACGCTGGCAAGGCACAAACGCAAATTGAAAATAACCAAGCGACCGGAAGCCGCTTCTGCGACAATGCAGAAGCGGCTTCCGGTCGCTGATTTCCCAGGATAAGGCTGTCCGCGCGCGATGGGACAACCATCAAGGCACTATAGTCATTTAGGGCAACAGCTATTGAAGAAATAAGTCCAATCATGCGATAAATATAATATGGCATACGATATAAAATAGAGGGAAAGAGCGCTTGCATTCAAGAAAGCGGGACACGCCTTCGCCGAGTTGAAAGAAGCCTTCGGGATTACGGCGGCGACCCATTGCGACCGGAGCAAGCGGCAAGATTGACCCGGAACGACTGCCGAGGGCGATTGAGGATAAGCCCGCCATCTATCTGCGCGAGTTGGCCGCCAAATTCCATTGCGCTCCAATCCATTGCGTACCGCCCAAGAAGCGTTTCAAACCAAGCCCTTTGAGCAAGGCAAATAAGCTCCGCAACCACAGCATTTCAAGTCGGCGTGCGCTCAACGAACAGGTGCTTGGCTTTGTCAAGCGGTTCAGAGTTGTTGCCGCACGTTACCGTAACCGCATTAAACATTTTGCTCTCCGCTTCACTTGGTTTGTGGGTTGTGTAACGTGGGCAGAGCCGTTTAGGTTGTGCAGGAAGTCTATTTAACATTCAGAAGCGATTTGGTGAAAAAAACAAAAACGCGGCAGGGGGCTGGCCAATGATCGTGGGCATAGGGTTGGATATCGTTGATATAAGGCGCATACAAAAGGCCATAGAGAAAAATTCGCTGGCCGGGAGGTTTTTCACGCCAGCGGAACGCTCCTTTTGCGAGGGGAAAAAAGTCGGCAGGTACGCTTCTTACGCCGCGCGTTTCGCCGGCAAGGAGGCTTTTGTCAAGGCGTTGGGCACGGGTTTTCGCCACGGGCGCTTTCAGGAAATAAGCATAGAAAATGATGTTTTGGGCTGTCCGCAAGTATTGCTTTCAGGCTGTTATTCGGATATTATTAAAACCAGGAATATTGACAGGATACACATTTCGCTCAGCCACTCCCACGCATGGGCGGTTGCGGAAGTCATTCTGGAGGCGGACGTATGAAGGCGGCTTTCAGCCACGAAATGAAAAATATTGACCGGCGCGCCACGGAGGAGGCCGGGCTTCCGAGCGCCGTTTTGATGGAGAACGCCGGCGGCGCGGTAGCGCGGCGGGCGATGGAGATTTTAGGCGGCGCCCCCGGCAGGAAGATATGTGTATTCGCCGGGCGGGGCAACAACGGCGGCGACGCTTTTGCCGCCGCGCGCTATTTGTTGAACGCGGGCGCACGGGTCAGGGTTTTTCTGATCGATGCGGCGGAAAATTTGACCGCCAACGCCAGGATATTTTTCGGCGTATTGCAAAACATGCGGGCGGCGATCGTTTGCTTGGGCAAAGATGACTTGGCTTGGGACAAAGCCTCGGTCCACCTGGCTTTTGCCGATTTGATCGTTGACGGCATCTTCGGTTCGGGCTTTCATGGGGTTTTGTCGGAAGAATATAAAAGGGCGGCTGAACTAATAAACTCCAGTGGGCGGCCGATCCTTGCTATTGACCTGCCGAGCGGAGTAGAGGCAGATAGTGGCCGGGCAGCGGAAAACGCTGTGTGGGCGACCCACACGGTTGCTTTTTCCCTGCCCAAGCCCGGGCTGTTCCTTTTCCCCGGCAAAAGCTGCGCCGGCGTTGTTTCCGTTGCGCCCATCGGCATCCCATACAATATTATCGCGTCGGAACCCGTGCGCCAGAGCATTATCACGCCCGAACTAGTGGCGGCGCGTCTTCCCGCCCGCTCCCCGCTCGCGCACAAGCATCAGGCCAGAGTGGGCGTAATCGCGGGCGCGCGCGGCACTTCCGGCGCGGCGGCGCTGTGCGCGGAAGCCGCCTTGCGCGCGGGCGCGGGCGTTGTCAGATTGTTCACGGCGGACGATGCCGCAAAAATTTTGTCGGCCAAACTGACCGAAGTCATAGTTGATGCTTTGCCGTCCGGCGAAACGGAAGGGCTTGATTGCGGCGGGTTTGAACTTTTGCTTGAGAAAATCGCTGCTTTTCCCGTGCTGGCGGTCGGCCCCGGTCTGGGAACAAAACCCGGGACGGCGGACGTGGTTTGCCGGCTGGCGCTGGAGACTGACAAACAGTTGGTCATGGACGCGGACGCCTTAAATATATTGGCGAAAAACAGGCAAATCCTGCCGAAAATAAAAAATCCGCCCATATTGACCCCGCATCTTGGCGAGATGGCAAGACTCGCCGACATGGCGGCGGCAGAAATAAAAGAAGTTGGACTGCTGGAAACCGCCAGGCGCTTTGCCATCGAATGGGGGGCTGTCCTGGTGCTGAAAGGCGCGCCTACGCTTGTCGCCCTGCCGGACGGGGATGTGTTCATCAATACTGTCGGCAATCCCGGTTTAGCTACTGCGGGCAGCGGCGACGTTTTGACCGGCGTCATCGCCGGGCTTGCCGCGCAGGGCATGGATTCCCCGTCCGCCGCCGTTTGCGGCGTGTATTTGCATTCCCTGGCGGCCGATCTTATCGCGCAAGAAGGCATGGTCGGCCTGGCGGCGGGAGACGTGATAGCCGCTTTGCCCAAGGCGCGGCTGCAACTGACGCCTATGCGGGATAACTGACAAATGGGCGGGAGAAGGATAATTTTACTGGCAGCGGCTATCGCCCTGGCGGTACTGGCTGTTTTCAACTGGTTGACCGCTCCTTCGCGGCCGGAGCTTTCCGGGCTGACCGTAAAGGTACTTGCCATAGGGCAGGGAGACGCCATACTTATCCAAAGCGGACGGGACGCCGTACTGGTGGACAGCGGCGATGTCGGCGCGCGCAAGGAGCTTTTAAGGCTGCTTGGCCAGGAAGGGGTAAAGGAGTTTGCCCTTGTGGTAGCGACACATCCTCACGCCGATCATATCGGCGGCATGGAAGCCGTGCTGGACAAATATCCCGTTAAAAAAATCTTGGACAGCGGGCAGATCCATACAAGCAAGTTGTTTGCCGATTATCTGAAAAAAGTGGCGGCCAAAAAGGTCGAGTTCGTCAGGGCCAAACCCGGCGAGCGCTACCAGTTGGACGGTGGAGCGCAAATCGAGGCGCTTTGGCCGGAAGAGGAGTTTTTGCGCGGCACGGACAGCGACTTGAATAACAACAGCGTCGTGCTGCGCTTGACCAAGGGCGCATTTTCCATGCTGCTGACCGGCGACATTCAAAAAGAGGCGGAAATGGGACTGCTTAAAAAATCGGGGGACAAGCTCAAAAGCGATGTTTTAAAAGCGCCGCACCACGGCAGCAATACTTCCTCCACCACAGCTTTCCTCAGGGCGGTAAACGCCGAAGCCGTAATCATAAGCTGCGGCAAAAACAATGATTATGGGTTCCCCAAACCCGCCGTTTTGCGCCGATATAAGGAAAATGACATGGAAATTTACATAACGGCAAAGGACGGGACCGTAACCGTGTCCGCTGACGGCAAAAATTATGAGATAAGCGGCGAGCTTTTCCAGGATAAGACAAAAAGGAAAAACAAATGACTGTTTTATTGGTTGTAGACAGGATAGAAGAAGGCATCGCGGTACTTTTGCCCCAAGACGGCGGGACGGGAGAGATAAAGTGCCCGGCGTCGCTGCTTCCTCCCGTAAAAGAAGGCGACGTCCTGCGCGCGAGTTTTGAGCCGGATCCGGACGAAACGCAAAAATGCAGGGACGAAGCGCAAAAATTGCTGCGGGAATTGCTGGGGGAATAATTTTTTATTTGCCGGAGGTAGGATGTTGCGGTTAAAAGGAATTTGTTTTTTGCTGGCCGTGTTTTTGGCGGCCTTCAGTTCAAGCGCTGCGGCGGCGGCCAAGAACGAGATTACCGGTATCCGCTGGTCGGTGCAGGACAACAGTTCCGATGGTTCCCGCGTCGTGCGCATCGTCGCGGACGTGAAAAGCCCGGTGAAGGTGTTGTCCGCCTATGACGACAGCAAAAAAACGCTCACGGTAAATATCAACGGCGCGTTGCCGGGCGGCAACACTGGCAATCTGCCGATCAAAACGGACAAAATAAAGCAAGTCGTGGGGCAGAAAGCGTCCTCCGGCGACAGCCGCCTGGTCATAAGCCTCACCAGCTCCCTTCCCAAAGACGGCTATAAAGTGTTTGTCCTGAAAAAGGACTCTGAAAATAAAAAGCCGGACAGAGTGGTCATAGATATCTTTGAGCGGATGCCGCAGCCGGCCGGCGCGGCCGCCGGGCTCAAAGGCAAGATCGTCCTCGTCGATCCCGGGCACGGCGGCAGCGACCCCGGGGCGGTAGGTCTTAACGGCACCAAAGAAAAAGATTTTACCCTGAAATTGTCGGTCAAATTGCGGGATGCCCTTGTCAAAGAAGGCGCCAAGGTAGTCATGACGCGCTCCGGCGACACTGACGTGCACAGCCGAGGCGCTACGGCGCGGGATGAACTGCAGGCGCGGGTGGATATAGGGATCAAGGCGAAAGCCGACATTTTTGTCAGCGTGCACAGCAACGCCAGCGTCAAGCGCGAACAGGGAGGGCTTTCCACTTATTATTACGCCAAGACGCAAAGGGACGCGCTCTTGGCGGAAAGTGTGCAAAACAGCCTGACCCAGGGATTTGCCCTTGAAAACAAGGGCGTCCGGCAAGCCGATTTTTATGTTACCAAAAGAAGCCCTATGCCTGCCATCCTTTTGGAGATCGCTTTTATATCGAATCCGGCCGAGGAAAAACTTTTAAACAGCAACTGGTTCCAGAACAAGGTGGTCGCCTGCATAGTGCAAGGGATCGGTAACTATTTCAACAAAAACAGCGGCGGGGGGGCAAAGAAATGACGGCGGGGAAAACAGCGGCGGCCGCCGCTTTGGGTCTTTGGCTGCTGGCATTGGCCGGCTGCGGGTTTTTTGGCGGCAGTCCCGGCGCTTCATCAAGCGGCAAGGAGGCGCAAAAGGAACAAATCACGGTTACCGTTTACCGTCCCGGCCAAACCGGCGACCTTTTATATCCGGAAAAATACACCATGAACAAAGAACCGGGCGTAAGCCCGGCGGCAGCCGCGATAGGCGCCCTGCTCCGGGAAAAGCCGCAGGAAGAAAGCCATGTCAATATTTTCCCGCCCGGCATCAGGCTTGTTTCCCTGAAAGTAAAAGGCGGCCTGGCGGAGGCCGATTTCAGCAAAGAAATGCTCAAAATCGGCATCGGCGGCTCGCTTTACGAAATGCTGTTAGTAAGCTCCATCGTCAACACCCTGACGGAATTTCCCGAAATAACCAGCGTGCAACTGTTAGTGGAAGGCAAAAAAATTGATACGATCGGTGGGCATATGGATATAATCGATCCGTTAAAACGAAACGCGAGCCTGATCGGAAAACCGTAGCCCGCCGCCCGGGCGGTTCGCGCCATAAGCCGGGACAGGCGCCGCGAGGCGCTGTGCGGAGAGGCCGGTCGCGCTTTCCCGCGAAATCCGCTATACATATACCCTAGGTACGCGAGCCGCTATATTGCAGGCCAATTCGTAATTGATCGTGCCGACCGTTTGCGCAAGTTCTTCAAGCGTTATGGCTTCCCCGCCCTGCCTGCCGACAAGGATCGCTTGGTCGCCCGCCTTGGCATCGCAATTTGCGCCGAGGCAGACCATCATCTGATCCATGCAGACATTGCCGACGACGGCGCAGCGGCGGCCGCCGATCAAAACCTGCGCCCTGTTGGACAAAAGGCGGCTGTAGCCATCGCCGTACCCTAACGGCAGCACGGCGATCCGGCAGTCCTCTTTCGCTCGCCAGGCCATCTCGTAGCCTACCGATTCGTTGGCCGACAGGCCTTTTATATATGAAATACGGGTGGCCAGTTGCAGCGCGGGCGATAGTTTGTATCGTGCCGCGATGAAATCGGAAGGATACAGCCCGTACATGGCAACGCCCGCCCGCACCAAGTCAAAATGGCTGTCCGGCAGGGTGAAGATAGCGCCGCTGGCCGCCGCGCTGACAAGCGGCGGGCGCAGGCCCGTTTCTTCCAAACGGCCAACCAGGGCGCGGAACTTGCCGAGCTGTTCGTGGGCATAGGCAAGATCCGGCCCGCCGGCGGACGCGAAATGCGTGAACAGCCCGGAAAAGTGCAGGCCAGCCATATTTTTCAAGCGGCCGGCCAATTTTATGGCCTCGGCATGGCTTGCGCCGATGCGGTTCATGCCGGTATCCACCTTAAGCATTGCGCCGACCGGCCGGCCAGTTTTTCTGGCGGCGGCGGCCAGCGGCGGCAGATGTTCGTCGGCGCAGACCGTAACCGTCAAATTGTGGCGAGCGCAAACATCCGCCTCGTCCGGAGCGATGAGGCCGAGAACGATGACGGGCGCAGCTATGCCGGCTTGCCGCAGGGCGACCCCCTCGTCCGGCAGGGCGACCGCGAGATGGCTGCAACCGGCGGACAGGGCTGTTTCCGCGACTGCAGTCAGGCCGTGCCCATAGGCGTTGGCTTTAACGACCGCCATGACGCCCGTCTTGGGGTTGGCAAGCTGGTTTTTTATTGTCCGCAGATTGTCTTTTATCGCCGCGAGATCAATTATGGCCTGGGTATGGCGCAAATACATCACCTTTCTTCCGGCCCGGCCGCGAACGGGCCAATCTTCTTGCCGGGACGAAGGGAAGCCGTCCGCACATATTTAATTATACAAGAAAATGTTGGGGAAGGAAGTCTTTAATGCAATGAAAAAAAATTTTTTTTGCCCCAACCCGCAGGCAACGGAAAAACTTGGGCTGCTACTGGGCAGCCTGCTTAAAACGGGCGATTTTGTCAGGCTGGAAGGCGAACTGGGCGCCGGCAAGACCGCCTTTGCCCAAGCCGCCGCGCAAGGCGCCGGAGTAGCGCCGGGCATGGCGACCAGCCCTACTTTTAATATAATGAACATTTACGAGGGGCGCGTACCGGTCAGGCATTTTGATCTTTTTCGGTTAGAATGTGCGGAAGAACTTGATTTTGTGGGGTTCGGCCATTACAGCGGCGAAGAGGGCATAAACATCGTAGAGTGGGGGGAGCGCTTTCCGGAGGCGATGCCGGCGGAAAGCCTTGTGGTGAAAATCGCTGTTTGCGAAGCCGGCCGCCTAATTGTTTTTTTGCCGGCCGGCGCGCGCTACGAAGAACTCTGCCGGGAGGTGGAACGTGCTTATACTGGGCATTGACACTGCTACCAGCGTTTGCTCGCTGGCCTTATACGATGGCGAGCGCGTGCTTTCCGAATATAGCGCGGACAACGGGCTTACCCACTCGGAGAAGATGATGCCACAGCTACAGCACCTTTTGGACAGTTGCGCCGTTTTGCCGCGCCAGCTCTCGGGCATAGCCGTCAGTTTGGGCCCCGGATCTTTTACCGGCCTGCGGATCGGACTGTCTTGCGCCAAAACTATGGGTTACGCCCTTAAAATACCGATAGCCGGCATAGCGACGCCGCTTTCCTTAGCCTGGAACCTGCCGCTGCCGGGCGTTTGGCTGTCGCCGCTCATTGACGGGCAAAAAGGCAATGTTTACCAGACGGTTTATGAATGGCGGGCGGGAAGCATGCTCGAGGTGGAAAAAACGACTTTGAAGCCTTACGGCGAGGCTCTGGCCTTTTTGTCGCAAAGTGGGCGCGAATGTGTGCCGCTCGGCGAATGTATCGTTGCGCCGCCGGGCGGATGGCCCAAAGGCGTCAGCCCTGCCCCCCCGTACGTTTGCAAACCGCGCGCGGCCGTTGCCGCCTTCTTGGGCTACGCGCGCGTAGCGGCAAAGGATTGGGACGATCCGTTCACTTTGGAACCGTATTATATGAAAAAATCAGAAGCGGAGATATTATGGGAAAAACGCCGGACAAATGCTGCAACGTGCGAAAGATGACAGCAAGCGACGTGGAAGCGGTGGCAAAGGTGGAAGCGGACGCCTTCCCTTTTCCCTGGCCGGCGTCTTTTTTCGCCGGCGAGCTGGAAAACCCCCTGGCGGTCTATCTGGTGTTGGAAGCTGCGGGCGAAATAAGCGGTTACGCCGGGTTTTGGATGGTGCTGCGCGAAGCGCAGGTAATAAATATAGCCGTACATTCCCGCGCCAGGGGCCGGGGAATGGGGGAACTGCTGGTCGGCGCGCTGGCCGCCGCCGCCGCGCGCTTAGGGGCGGAAAGCATCATATTGGAGGCGCGCGCTTCCAACAATGTAGCGCAAGCCCTTTACGCGAAAGCCGGATTTGTCAGATGCGGGCTGCGGCGGGGCTATTATCAGGACACCGGCGAGGACGCCGTGCTGATGCGGAAAATTATGACAAGGCAAAACAGCGAAAATGATTAAAGACACTATCGTTCTCGCGCTGGAAACCAGTTGCGACGAAACGGCCGCCGCCGTGGTCGTTAATGGGCGCGGCGTGCTCTCCAGCGTAATATCGTCGCAAATACCCATTCACCGCCGGTTTGGCGGGGTAGTGCCGGAAATCGCCTCGCGCCGCCACGTCGGGCAGATCCTTGCGGTTATTGATCAGGCCGTGCGGGAAGCCGGCGTGGATTTGTCCCGGATTGACGCGGTTGCGGCAACATACGGGCCCGGCCTGGCAGGCGCGCTGCTGGTCGGGATAGCGGCGGCCAAAGGGCTGGCTTTTGCTCTCGGGCGTCCGCTCATTGGCGTCAATCATTTGGAAGGGCATATTTACGCAAATTTCATTGAGCACCCGGAACTGGAGCCGCCATTCGCCGCTTTGATCGTATCCGGCGGGCATACCGCGCTCCTAAACGCGCCCCAATACAACCGCTTTGAACTTTTGGGCGCCACCCGGGACGACGCCGCAGGCGAAGCTTTCGACAAAATAGCCCGGGCGCTCGCCCTGCCTTATCCGGGCGGCCCGGAAATAGAAAAGCTGGCGCTCGTGGGCGATCCCGCAGCAATAGCTTTTCCGCGGGCGATGAAAGGCGAACAGTTTGATTTCAGTTTCAGCGGCTTAAAATCGGCGGTCGTCAATTATCTTAACAACGCGCGGCAGACCGGGGCCCTAATCAGCAAAGCCGACGTCGCCGCCAGTTTTCAGGCGGCGGTGGTCGACATGCTGTCCGAGCGGGCGGCGGCCGGCATAAAGGCCTGCGGGGCGAAAAAAATAGTGCTGGCTGGCGGCGTGTCCGCCAACAGCAAATTGCGGGAAGCCATGGCGTCGACGGCAAAAGAATTGGGCGCGTCCCTCTATTATCCGTCGCCCGCGCTTTGCACCGACAACGCGGCGATGATCGCCTGCCGCGCTTATTATCTTTGGCGGGACGGCTTTATAAGCGATTTGGCAATAAATGCGTGTCCGGCGCTTTCATTCGTTAAAACCTGATTTTCCATATTTGCTTGACGCACACAAACAAAAAAATGTTGATTACTTCGGAAAACGAGCAAAACCGGCGAAATATGTGTTGATAAGTCTGTTGATAATGTTTATAACCTTGTGGATTATATGTTTTTGCCAAATTTTGACAAATAATTATCCACGGCATAAGTATGTAATATATAAATAAACGGCAAAAACAAGCGCATTGTAGCTATAAATAATCTAAATAGGTGTTTTTGCCTGTTTTAGCGCAAAAAAACGGCAAAAAGGGATTTTTTTCGATGCGCCCGTTTCTACGCCATTTGTTTTTATCGCGCGGCGGCAAAAAGCGCAATTGCCTTGCCCTCTGCTATAGGCTGTTTCCCTTGGATTTGCCACAAGCGGCCATTTTTGCTATAATGAATTGTCAGAGCTTCCCAAAAGTGTTTGTTTGGCCTATGCAAATCTGAAACGCAGGGAAATGCGTTAAATTATGTTGCGCAAAAAGTTGGTTATAGGCATAATTGCCGCATCTTTCTTTGTTTTTGCGCAATGGGGCCATGCCGTGGGCGGGCTGGTTGACTGATCCAGCGCTTTGTGCGGCAAGGTAAGCGCCCAAGGGCTGGCCGCCCGAGGCGGCAGCGCCAGGGAAGGGCGGCCCCTACTGCCGGCGGAAAGCGTTGCCGGGGCGGCGGTAACGGCGCGCCACGACAAGCGGCGCCATTGCCGAAGTATTGGTCAAACCGGGCGATATGATAAAAAGCGGGCAGATAGTCGCCCGCATAAAGCCATCGGCCTGACGCGAGGCGGGCATTGCCGCGGCTTTCAAATGCCGCTTCGAGGCGGCGATTGGACAAGGCTTCATTCAGCAATAAATTGGCCGCGTCCGATCATAAGTCCGCCGCCCTTTGCCGCCCTATAAACAAGGCGGACTTGGATGCGGGGCGGTTTGGCGATAAATTCACAGGCGCTTTGGGCGTATTTGGGGACGAGGTGGCATTTTGGCAATAAGAAAAGGTGTATTTCTGGCGGCAATATTTTGCCTCTTGGTTTCCGGCGGCGTTTTCGCCGCCGCGCCGGACATCATAACGACTGACGAGCTGCGAGCGGGCATGCGCGGTTTTGGCAAAACCGTCGTTTCCGGCGCGCTGATAGAGACTTTTGACGCCGAAGTGATCGGCGTCATGAAAAACGCCGGCAGTACGGGCGGCGACCTCATTTTGGTCAGGGTTTCCGGCGGCGCCATCGAAAAAAGCGGCGGCATCGCCCAGGGAATGAGCGGCAGCCCGGTTTTTTTCGACGGGCGGCTGGCCGGGGCGGTAGCGTTTGGCTGGCCGCTTTCTGACTCTACGGTGGGAATGCTTACGCCGATTGGCGAAATGCTGAAAATATCCGAAAATATGCGGCAAGATCTTGCCGAGCGGCAAAAAAGGAAAGAAGAAAAAGCGCTCAGGCAAAAAGAAGAAGACGAACTGCACCTGGAACAATTAAAAAAAGAAGCAGCCGCGCGGGTAGAAGAAGAAAAGAAAAAAGCGGAAACCTTAAAAGATTTAAACAGGGTGTCCGATCGCGAGAGCGTTTTGAGCGATACGGACAAAGAGGACAAAACCGCGCAAGAAGCTTCCGGCGAAAGTGAAAGCCGGGCAAATTCCGAAAACAAAAAAGGCGCCGCCGAAAGTAAATCCGCCCGGCCTGCCGTAGGGTGGCCGCTGCCCAAGGGGACGGCGCTGATGGCATCAGGCTTCAGCGAACAGGGGCTGGCCATCCTCCGGGAAGGGCTGAAAGATTGCGATATTGTGCCTTATAACGCCGGGCAGTCGCCGCCGCAGGATTTCGACGCTCCCTTGGAACCGGGCAGCGCGGTCAGCATAGAACTTGTTCGGGGGGACATCAGCTTGGGGGCCTTGGGCACGGTAACCTGGGTGGACGGGGACGAGGTGCTGGCTTTTGGGCATCCTTTTGCCCGGTTGGGAAAAGTGAACTATTTTCTGAGCAACGCCTGGACATTTACTACCATAAGTTCTATCAACAGCCCTTTTAAAGTGGGAGCGCCCGGCAAGCTGTTAGGGGCCGTTTTGCAAGACCGCGGCTCAGGCATTGCCGGCAAGATAGATCTTTATCCTGACGTCCTGCCCGTGCTTGTTACGGTAAATGACGGACGGCGCGGGATAAACAAGACCTATTCCATGCATATAGCCTACAATGAGCTGTTCGCTTCCTATCTGACCCAAGCCGCCGTGGTCAGCGCGGTGGAAAAAGCCATTGACAGGAAAGGCGAGGGCACGGCGCGGGTGAGGTTTGTCCTTAAAGCGCAGGACTTGCCTGAAGGCAAGCAAATTGTGCGCGACAACATGTTTTACAGCATGACCGATATCGGGGAAGTCCTATCCGGGGAATTAGTCGCGGGCATGAATTTGCTGGCGCGCAACCGGTTCAGGGAAGTCATGGTTACCGACGCCAGCGTTTATGTGGAGGTTTTGCCTGAACGCAATACCGCCACGATATTGTCGGCGCGCCCTTTGGTCAAAAAGGCGAAGCCGGGCGACGTCGTCGGCATAGAGGTTACCCTGCGGCCTTACCGTGGGGAAACCGTGAAAAAAATCGCGCATTTTGTCGTTCCGGAGGAACAGACGGCCGGCGAAATGCCGCTTTCGGTGCGCGGCGGCACGTCGCTTGCCAGCCTGCAGGCGGCGCTCAACCAGCAAAAGACGCTTGAGGCGGCCATGCTTTTAAGGCACGACAGCAACAAAAACAAAACCTTCGCGCAGGAAATAGACGAATTCAACAAGCGCGACCGCAACAACGACATAGTAATCGATCTTTTGGCCGGCGGCAAGAAGAACGGCAAAAAAGGGAAAAACGCCAAGAATGAACTTGCTGCGGAGAACATTGCCGAACAGGAAGAGCAAATAACCGAATTCGTGCAGGGCACGAAATACAAAACAAACACCGCCGCCTCTTATATTATAACGGGCGAGACGACTACGGCGCTCGAAATAGCCGGGGAGCCGGAGCAAAATTAGCAGAAGCTGAAAAGCAGCAGCAAAGGCCGCATAGGCCTGTCGGGAGGCCGCTCTTTTGGAAAAAATAGCCGCCCGCGCGGGGCGCTGGTTTATGGATAAAAGCGCCGGCACAGGAAGCATTGCCTTATTGTTCTGGCAGGCACTTGTCAGCTTCCCTGCCGTCAGCATTAGGGAAACCATCAAACAAATGACAAAACTGGGGGTCGATTCCCTGCCCATAGTCGTTGTAACAACGGCGGCGGCGGGCATGGTTTTTGCCGTCCAGACGGCGCAGGAATTTGCGAAGCTGGGCGCGTCCGACTCGGTGGGCGCGATCGTAACCATCGCCATGGGACGGGAACTGGTGCCGATCTTGTCCGGCGTGGTAGTCGCCGGCCGCGTGGGCGCCGCGATCACGGCGGAGATCGGCAGCATGAAGGTAACCGAGCAAATCGACGCTTTAAGGGTCATGGCGGTGAGCCCGGCGGTATATCTTGTCACGCCGCGCATTCTGGCCTGCGTCCTGATGCTGCCGATTTTAGGCATATTCGCCAATATTGTCGGTTCCTGGGGCGGGTATTTCGTTGCCCACGCTTATGCCGGCGTTACTTCTTACAGCTATTTAAATTCCATTAAAGTTTTCTGCGTCCCGTTTGACATTGTCGGCGGGCTGATCAAATGCATGTTTTTCGGTTGCATTGTCGCGACCGTCGGCTGCCACAAAGGGCTCAGCGCCGTCGCCGGGGCCGAAGGCGTGGGAGTCGCGACGACTGGGTCGGTGGTTTTGTCCATAATAATGATTTTCATCACCAACTACTTTCTTTCCGTACTTTTGTACGTATAAGCCGGGAGGCGGTTTTTTTGGCTGAACGGGCCATAAGCGTGAACGATGTCCAAATGGCCTACGGCGAGGCGAAAGTATTAAAAGGCGTGAATTTGGCCATAGACAGGGGGCAAGTGCTGGCGATCATCGGCCCTTCCGGGTCGGGCAAGAGTACGCTTTTGCGTATGCTCATAGGCTTGTCCCGGCCTACCGACGGCACTATTTTCATAAACGGCCAGCGGGTGGACAATTTCAACGAAAAAGAATGGAACCGGCTGCGAAAGTCCATGGGCATGGTCTTTCAATATTCCGCGCTGTTTGACTCAATGACGGTCGGCGACAACGTGGCTTTCGGGCTCAGGCAACATACGGGCAAAACAGATGGGGAAATACTCGCCATAGTGGAAAAAAACCTTGAAATGGTAGGGCTTGCCGGCTACAGCGGCTACATGCCCGGCCAGTTGTCGGGCGGGATGAAAAAACGTGTCAGCTTGGCGCGGGCGATCGCCACGATGCCGGAAATACTGCTTTACGACGAGCCGACGGCCGGTTTGGATCCGGTAGTGTCCGATGTGATAAACAACTTGATGCTGGAGACGAAAAAACGCCTGAAAGTAACCTCTGTGCTGGTTACGCACGATATGTACTCGGCCTTTATGGTGGCCGACCGCATAGCGATGATCCACGAAGGCTTGATCGTTGCCGAAGGTACGCCGACGGAAATATTAAAATGCGAACATGAAATTGTAAAAACTTTTGTACACAAGGCAATGCCGCTCGGAGGAATTTTAAATGAACAATGAAACCAAAGTGGGAATGGCCGTAATCGCCGGGCTGGCGATATTGATGGGCATAATCACTTTTCTTGGCTTTTTCCGTTTTTCCGCCGACAGCTATTTTATATCTATCAGATTCCAGCGCGCCGGCGGGCTAAAACCCGGCAATGTCGTACATTTTGTCGGCGTGCCGGTGGGTCAGGTGTATGAAATCAAAGTGGATGGCAACAACGTGCTGGTCAGAGCATCCATTAAAAACGGGACAAAGATACCCGCCGGATCCTCTTTCTGGCTCGGCTCGGAAGGGGTCATGGGTTCTATGTACGTTGACATAGACCCGCCGCGAACCGCTACGGACAAATACCTGCAGCCGGGGGACGAAGTGTGGGGCAGCCCCGGCGCGAGCGTGAACGACTTTATGATCGCCGCTTCCGGCGTATTGCAAAAACTGGAAGCGATGGCGGATGCGCTCAATGTCGTTTTCGGCGACAAACAGGTGCAGGAATCCATAATTACGACCATGCGCAACACGAAGGAAATAACCAATAACATCAACGGCCTTACCCAAGTTTTTGCCGAACTTGCCGGGGAGAACCGGGAAGAAATAAACAAAATGATCCGGCAGATGAGCGAGATGGCCTCGCAGATGAACAAAGCGGCTGAACGCGCGAACTCGCTCTTGGCGCAAATTGACGGCAACGGGCAAGCCGGCCGGGAAATCGCCGACATTTTGCGCAATTTGAAAAAGACCAGCGAAAACATGGAAAAAATAACCCAAAGCGTTGAAAACATGGCCGGCGACGCCGGTATGCAAGACGATGTCCGGGAGACCATCAAAAATGCCCGGCAGGCGAGCGAAAAAGCCAATAAACTGTTGGGAGCTTTCAGCGGCAAGGAAAAAGCCGCCGCCTTCGATGTGAAATACGCCGGCAAGCCGGACAGATACAGAGTTGACTTGAACTTTCGCGTCAATTACGCGCAGCGCGGCTTTTGGCTATTGGGAATGTCCGACATAGGCGAGGCGAACGACATGAACTTGCAGCTTGGCTACGGCACGTCAAGAGCCGCTTTAAGGGGCGGGCTGGTGTTGGGCGACGTTGGGGCGGGCGTCGATTACGCGCCGCTTAAATGGCTGCGTTTGTTCGCCGACGCCTACGATCCCAATGATTTTAAAATAAGAGTCGGCGGGGAAATAAAGTTGAGCGATAAAATTTCGTTGGTCGGGGAGAGCCTTGACGTCAGGAAGAAAGCGAACAATGCCGCTTATGTCGGACTGCGCGGCTATTTTTGAGCCGGCTGCGGCTTGTTGCGGGACAGCCGAAAAATGTTACAAATATGTTGCAATTTACAAACGCAAACCTGTTGACAGTGTAAAGGGCGGCAAATATAATTAATGACAGCGGACAAAGCGCAAAATGCCGCTTGGTTGGCGTTTTGCGCAGATTGACGAGGAGGATGGGACATGCGCGGCACATTACGCAAAAAAATTATTTCGGCGGTGTTTTTCGCTGGTTTTTTTCTGGCCGCCGGTTACGCTTTCGCCAATGAAAACACGGCGGAGGAAAATGCGGTTGTCCTTGACCTTGACAAGGCGATACAGATGGCCCTTGCCAACAATCCCAAAACGACGATCGCCAGCGGCAACTTAAAAAGCGCCGCCGGCAGCGTCAAACAGGCCCTCGGCCAGTACGGGCCGCAAATAGTGTTTCGGCACACCGAAAACCGCGTGAAAAACTACAAGAGCTTGCCGATAAGCATAACCGATAGCTTCGACAACAGCGCCTCGGTGAGTTTGCCTGTTTATACGGGCGGGGCGCGCAAAGGCAATTTGCGGGCAGCCAACAATAACTATGAAATAGCCAAACTGGAAATCGGCCGCACGGATCAGGAAGTGAAATTAGACGCGACATCAGCCTATTACACTGTCCTGCAGACGCGCAACTTGGTTGCGCTGGGCACGGAGTCCGTTGCCAGGTTGGAGGAGCACCTGAAGAACGTACAGGCGCAGTTTGACGTTGGCATTGTCGCCAAGGTGGATGTTTTGCGCTCGCAGGTGGAATTGGCCAACTCCCAGCAGGATCTGATCAAGGCGCAAAATTCCTATGACGTAGCCGTCGCCTCCCTTAACAACGTGGTAGGCCTGCCGCTGGAAACCCGGACGGTGGTTGACGACGAACTGACGCACAGCGATTACGTAAAGAGCCTGGAAGATTGCATTGATTTTTCCCGGCAGCACCAGCCGCAGATCATCCAGGCCGCCAAGGCCGTGGAAGCGGCCAAGGGCAGCGTAATGGCCGCGCGCAGCGGCTATCTGCCTGACATCAGCATTTCCGCCGGCTACGGCTGGGGGGACAGGGAATTTCCGGGCGATGAAAAATCAAGCTGGAGCGTCAGCGCCACAATGAATTTCACTCTTTTTGACTCCAATATCACCCGCGGACGGGTGGACAGCGCGCAGGGAGCGCTATCGCAAAGGCAGGCCGGCTACCGGCAGATCCGCGACAATGTTTTTCTGGCCGTGCGCAGCAACTACCTTAGCTTGCGCGAAGCCGAAAAGCGTATAGAAACCGCTTCGGTTACGGTGGAAACGGCGGAAGAGGACTATAAAATAGCTTTGGTGCGCTATCAAGCGGGAGTGGGCACCAATACCGACGTACTGGACGCACAGGTGGCGCTTACTCAAGCGAAAACCAATTACGTGCAGGCACTTTACGACTATAACACTTCCTGGGCAAACCTTGAAAACGCCATGGGCGTGCCGGTGGGTCCTTTGGCAAGGGAGCGGCGTTAGTTTCGCCGCCGCAGTAAGCGTTCCGGGCAAATTCAGCGGCAAAGGGCCCTCCAAGCGGGTTTCAGGTGAATTTTATGGTGCGTGGCCGGTAAAATGAAAAAAAGCAAAGTCGCGGCAAGCGCGGCAATCCTTGCGTGTTGCGTAGCAATGACCGCGTTGGCAAGCATTTACAGTTTTCTGCCCGGTTTTTTGGCGGCGGCCAAACAAGAAATAA
>JAISLQ010000044.1 GCA_031290885.1 Acidaminococcales bacterium | reverse complement strand
AGAGTGGGTCAATGCCCACTCTTTCAGCTTGTTTGTGTGTCAGGCGCTTTCTCAAAACGGCGCGGGAGGGATTTTTCTGCAAAAAAGCAATAAAATCGAACAAAAAGTGGAAGATATGGTTATGGGCCTGCTTGACGGAACGAACATTGAATTGGCCGATGTCGAATATGTAAACGAAGAAGGTTGGCACCTGCGGGTGTTGCTTGACAAGCCTTCCGGCATAGAAATCGACGATTGCCGGATGGTAAGCGAACGGCTGTCGGAGCTGTTGGATACGGAGGATATAATCAGAACGCATTATTATCTGGAAGTTTCCTCGCCCGGCATCGACCGGAAATTGCGCAAAGAAAAGGACTTTGCCAAATATGCCGGCGCGCTGGTGGATGTCAAAATCAAAAACAGGAAAAGCCCGCTGACGGGATGCTTGGCAAATTGGCCGGCGGAGTTTGTTGAGATTGTTGCCGATGGGCAAAGCGTAAAAATTGAGCGCGCTAAAATTTCTTCAATAAAGTTGCATGTGGATTTTTAAACAAAAACAGGAGGAAACATACAGTGAACACAGAATTGCTTAAAGCTTTTCGGGAGCTTGGTAATGAGAAGGGCATTGTGCCGGAGATATTGTTTGACGCTGTCGAGGCGGCGCTTATCGCGGCGTACCGCAAGAATTTCGGTTCGTCGCAGAATGTGCGCGTGGAGCTTGACCGCAAAGACGGCGACATACATGTCTATGCCCGAAAAAAGGTCGTGGAGAAGATTGACGACGAATACCTTGAGATTACGCTCGCGGACGCGGCGGCCATTGATCCGCGTTATCAGCTTGACGATATTATCGAAACCGAAGTTACGCCGAAAAATTTCGGGCGGATCGCCGCTCAAACGGCCAAACAAGTGGTCGTGCAAAGAATCAGGGAAATTGAGCGCGGGCTTGTTTACGAGAAGTTTTCCAATAGGGAAAGCGATATTGTAACAGGGGTAATACAGCGCATAGAAAATAAAAACGTCTATATTGACCTTGGCAAGGCCGAAGCCATACTTGCCTATAACGAACAGGTGGAAGGGGAACAGTATTGTCCGTTTGAGCGCATAAAAACATACATTATCGAGGTAAAGAAAACCAGCAAAGGGCCGCAGATAATGGTCTCGCGCACACATCCGGGCCTTTTGAAGCGCCTCTTTGAGTTGGAAGTGCCGGAAATACACGATGGGTTTGTCGATATAAAGTCGGTGGTGCGCGAACCGGGGATGCGTTCCAAAATAGCCGTTCATTCCAAAGACGAAAACATTGATCCGGTCGGTTCCTGCGTGGGGCACAAAGGCATGCGGGTACAGACGGTTGTTAATGAATTGCGCGGCGAAAAGATTGATATAGTAAGATACAGCAGCGATCCGGAAGAATATGTCGCCAACGCTTTAAGTCCGGCCAAGGTCCTTTCGGTGGAGGCGAATCTCGCAGAAAAGATCTGCCGGGTGGTAGTTCCTGATTACCAGCTTTCCCTGGCGATCGGCAAGGAAGGGCAAAACGCCCGGCTGGCCGCTAAACTTACCGGCTGGAAAATAGATATAAAGAGCGAATCGCGTTTGGCGGCCGAGGAGGCGATGGAGTTGGCATGAAAGTGAAAAAAATCCCTCAGCGAATGTGCGTCGGCTGCCAGGAAATGAGAAACAAGCGCGATATGGTACGGGTGGTCAGGACTCCGGAAGGGGAAGTGCTCATTGACAAAACAGGCAAAAAGTCCGGGCGCGGGGCCTATGTTTGTATGGACGCGGCCTGCATTGGCAGAGCCCGTAAAGAAAAGCGGTTGGAAAAGGCGTTGGAGAAGGCCATTGGCGATGAGTTGTACCAAAATCTTCTTTTAGTGATAGAAAAATGACCGCGCGGGATAAACTCGGCTTTGCGCTGGGCATGGCGCAAAAAGCTGGCAAACTGGCTTCCGGCGATATGGCCGTGCGTTTTTCCGTAAAGTCCGGTAAAGCGGTTTTGCTTTTATTGGCGGCGGACATTTCGGATAATGCCCGCAAGTGTTTTGCGAACTTGGCGGTCAATGTTGGCTTGCCTGTGATGACAAGCGGTTTGGACAAACATGAACTTGGGCGCGCCGTCGGAAAAGGGCAAAGGACGGCCGTGGCCGTCCTGGACAAAGGGTTTACAAAAATGATCATGGAAAGCATACGGTTATAATCGTTTTGGGGGTGGATTGATGCCTAATAGTAAGTATAGGGTGTTTGAACTGGCAAAAGAGTTCGGCACCCAGAGCAAAGTTATTTTGGATATACTGGCAAGGAACAATATGCCGGTAAAAAATCATATGAGCAGCGTTGACGAAAATGGCAAGGAATTGATAGTACGGACTTTCGCCCGCAAAGCCGATGTGCCGGTAGTTGCCGCGCCGGCGGCCGCAGACAAGCCGCCGGCGGCAAAACCGCAAAAAGTTTCGCCTGAAGAAAAGCATGGTTTGGGAAGAAGCGAAGCGCAGCAACGGAAACCTGCCGACATAAAAACGCCGATAAGGCCGGCGCCGCCGCAGCATGGCGCGGCGGCCGCCCCAATTGCCAGAAAAGCATACGTTCCGGCGGCGCAAACGCCGGCCGGCAAAAAAGACAGGGAATTTTTCCGGCCAAAGACGGAGCAAAGAAACCAGCAGCCTATAGGCGGGGCGGCAAATCGCCAATTTGCCGACAGGCCGCCGGCACAGGCGGCTTCCGGCCAAGGCGCGCCGCCGCGAGCTCCTTTTGCGCCTAAATATCGGCCGGAGCAGCAAAACCGGCCGCGCAATAATTTTGCCCCGCAAGCAAAGGGGACGCAGGCAGTGCCGGGCAGGACGCCTTTTGGCGCGCAAAAGCAAGCCTCTGAACAAGCGGCGCAACCGCAAAGGAAATTTGACGGTCCGCATGTTCCCGGACGGCGGCCGCCGTCCGAACAGACGGCTGACACATCGGCGCGCGGCACCGATAGCCATAAAAAGCCGCCTTATAATGACCGCCGAAAAAACAGACATTCCGAAAAGAAATTCCCGCGCGGCGAACATCCGGAAAGCAGCAAAAATCTCTCCGGAAAGCCGCCGCGCGCGGGCGCTTTTATCATGCCGCCGGCGAGCGCGCAGAAACCTTCAAAAATACAGATACCGGAAGCGATTTCCGTCAAAGATTTCGCTGCGGCCATGAAACGGGAAGTTCCCGAGATTATCAAAACGCTGATGCGGTTGGGCGTGCTGGCGACCATCAACCAGGAGATAGATTTCGATACGGCAACCCTTGCGGCCAACGAATTTAAAGTGGAAGTTTTGCCTTTGCCGCCGGAACAGGATCCGACTGAATTGCCGGAGGTAGAGGACGATCCGAAAAAACGCGTGCATAGGGCGCCGGTAGTTACGATTATGGGTCACGTCGATCACGGAAAAACATCATTGCTCGACACCATCCGCAAGACCAACGTTACCGCGCGGGAGGCCGGCGGCATCACTCAGCACATAGGCGCTTACCAAGTTAATTACCAGGGAAAGAAGATCGTATTTTTGGATACGCCCGGACACGAGGCTTTTACCTCCATGCGCGCCCGCGGGGCGAAGGTTACCGATATCGCCATTTTGGTGGTGGCCGCCGACGATGGCGTTATGCCGCAGACAGTTGAGGCGATAAATCACGCCAAAGCGGCCGAAGTGCCGATAATCGTCGCGATAAACAAAATGGACAAGCCGAACGCCAATCCGGACAGGGTAAAACAGCAGCTTTCCGAACAGGGCATTTTGGCGGAAGACTGGGGCGGCCAAAGCATAATGGTGCCTGTTTCGGCGCATAAGAATGTCGGCATAACCGATCTGCTGGAAATGATCCTGCTTGTAGCCGAAATGCAGGAACTTACAGCCAATCCGGGCATCCCGGCGCAAGGCACGATTATTGAGGCGGAGCTTGATAAAGGCCGTGGGCCGGTCGCCACGGTGTTGGTGCAAAAAGGTACCTTGCGCATCGGCGACAGTATCCTGGCCGGCACGGCCTACGGAAAAGTGCGGGCGATGATCAACGAACGCGGCGAAAGCGTAAAAAAGGCCGGACCTTCCACGCCGGTTGAAGTCCAGGGCCTTTCCGACGTGCCGATGGCCGGGGACATACTCAATGTTACGGACGAACGTATAGCGCGCAGCATAGCGGATAAACGCGTGGCGAAAAAACGGCTGGAGGACATGGCGGCGTCAAGCAGGATAAAAGATATCAAAGGCTGGATAGACGCCATAGAAAAACGCAAGGAACTCAATATAGTTATAAAGGCCGATGTCCAAGGCACGATTGAAGCTTTGTGCCAATCGCTGGAAGGGATAAAAAACGAAGAAGTAAAAGTTGTTTTAGTGCATTCCGGCGTGGGCGGGATAAACGAATCCGACGTTATGCTGGCTTCGGCCTCCAACGCTTTGATCATCGGATTCAATGTAAGGCCGGACGGCAACGCGCGCAAGACTGCCGAGAGCGAGAAAGTGGATATAAGGACCTACAGGGTTATTTACGATGCTTTAAATGATGTTGAAGCGGCCATCAAGGGGATGTTGGCGCCCAAATACAAAGAGGCCGTCCAAGGGCGGGTGGAGATAAGGCAGATAATCACCATATCCAAAAGCCTCATTGCCGGCTGTTACGTCGTGGAAGGGAAAATAAACCGTTCCTGTAAAGTGCGTATATTGCGCGACAATGTAGTCGTTCACGAAGGGGAGCTTGAATCCCTGCGCCGGTTTAAAGACGACGTCCGTGAAGTTATGGCCGGTTTTGAGTGCGGGCTTACAATTGAAAAGTTCCGTGATGTAAAAGAAGGCGATGTAATTGAGGCTTACATCATGGAAGAGGTAAAACCTGAATGATCGGAGTGCGTATATGGTACGGGTACGAGTGGAAAAAGTTCAGGAAATGATCAGGCAGGAAGTAAGCAAGATAATTTTGAACGACCTGAAAGATCCCCGTGTCAAATTGGCTACAGTAACCGCAGTGGAAATGACAAACGATTTGCGCGCGGCAAAGATATATATAAGCCTTTATGGCGGCGACGAGGAAAAGGAAAGATCTTTGGCCGGCCTGAACAGGGCCATGGGGTTTATACGGTCGGAAATAGGGCGGAGGATAAAACTTAGGGCTATTCCCGAATTGCATTTGTGCATTGATAAATCTTTGGAGTACAGCGAGCATATACAGGGAATTTTAGCTAAAATAAACAACTGAAGTCAGGGCTGCGTGATGAAAGAATGTTCTTTGCGGGAAACCGCCGATATTTTGCTGAAAGCTGATAAAATAGCTTTGACCACACATATTAATTCCGACGGTGACGCGCTGGGTTCCTTGCTGGGGCTGGGCGCGGCCTTGGAGCGGCTCGGCAAAGAAGTCTATTTTTTGATTGACGATGTATTGCCTACGCAATACATGTTTTTGCCCGGCATCGAAAAAATTAAAAGGCCGGATGAATTTTTAACCATCAAAGCCGATCTTTTGGTCATACTTGACGCCAGCGATTTTGAGCGTATTGGCAAAGTGGCTGATTTTACCAAGGCGGCCTTTACCCTTAATATTGATCACCATATATCAAACAGCGGACTTTCGGATTTCAGGCTGCTTGACGTCGCCGCCGCCGCAACCTGTGAAATAATTTTCTGTTTGCTGGCGGAAATGGGCGTTGCGATTGACCGGCAAATCGCCGTTGCGCTTTATGCCGGCGTGGTCTCCGACTGCGGGTTTTTCCGTTACGCCAACACTACCGCCAAGACGCTGCGGGTGGCGGCGCAACTTTTGGACGTGGGCGTTGTTCCCAATGAAATAGCTGACTTTATTGAAACCAAGACGGTTGAAAACCTGTATTTGCTGCCAAAAATTTTAGATACCTTGCGGTTTTTTCTTGACGGCAAAATAGCGGCGATAATTGTCCCCATTTCTTTGTATCATAATAATATAGATAGCGACGCTTTCATAAGATATCCGCGCTATGTCAGCGGAGTGGAGGTGGCGCTTCTTTTTAAGGAAATATCGGAAAATATCACGCGCGTCAGCATACGTTCCAAGACATTGGACGTCAGCAAAGTCGCGCTTGAATTCGGCGGCGGCGGCCACATGCGCGCTTCCGGCTGCACTTTGCGCGCGGACATAGTGAGCGCCCAGCAAATTATGGTAGATGTTTTGCGCCGGTACATGGAGGAACCCTGCTGATGCTCTCAGGCGTATTTAACGTATTGAAGCCGCCGGGCATGACATCGCACGACGTTGTGCAGTATTTGCGCGGAATAACTTCCGAAAAAAAAGTCGGCCATGCCGGGACGCTTGACCCAGAGGCGGCCGGAGTGTTGCCGGTCTTTACCGGAGCGGCGACCAGGCTGCTTGAATACGTCCTGATGGCCGATAAATGTTACAGGGCTCGCATGTTGCTGGGCGTCAAGACTGACACGGGCGACGATAGCGGCAATATAACCGAAAGGCGGCCTCCGCCGGATATTTCCGCTGATGAGCTGCGACAGGCCACGGAAAAATTAACCGGCGTTATCCGGCAGGTCCCGCCCATGTATTCCGCCTTGAAGAGCGAAGGCAAAAAGCTGTATCAATTGGCGCGTGCGGGCAGGACTGTTGAGCGGCAAGCGCGAACGATAACAATAAATTATATAAAATTAATAAAAATGACAAAAAATGAAATTCTCCTGGAAATAGATTGCGGCAAAGGCACTTACATCCGTACCCTTTTGGAAGATTTGGCCGCCGAACTGAACACCTGTGCGGTCATGACTTTTTTGCTCAGGATTCGCGCGGGGATTTTTGCCATAGACAAAACGAACACATTAGAGGAAATAGCGGCCAATCCGCGCGCCTGTGTTTTGCCCATCGACTGCGCTTTGGGGCATCTGCCAAGGCTTGCGCTCTCTCCAAATCAAGCGGCGCGGTTTTGCCGGGGAATGAAAACAACCTTAGAGCATCCGCCTGACGGTATTGTCAGCATATATGCGCCTGACGGCGGCTTTTTGGGAATAGGGGAGTCGGACGGGCAAACGCTCCGGGCGCGTAAAGTTCTTAAATGACCGTTTTGCCGCTGTTTGTCCGCCAATTAAATTGCGCATTTACGGAAACCAATCGATTCGCTGTACGCAAAATGCGCGGTATTTAGGCGGTATTTCGGTAGAAACCGCCCTTTGGCGGCAGCCAAAGGGCGGCACCGAATGAGTTATTGTTATAGCGGGATGAGCCGCCTTATTGTCGGCGTTTGCTTTGTGTTTACGGCTAACGATATTTTTGAGACGAGGTATTATAAAAATTGCGAGTATTGAGCAAATTTGAGGATTTTCCGCCAGACTTTAGAGGTTGCGTTTTGGCCTTGGGAACTTTCGACGGAATACACTTGGGACATGTCGATATAATAAATACCGCCAAACAGTACGCCCGCGAACATGGCCAAAAAACCGTGGTATTTTCTTTCAAGAATCATCCGCTGGCACTGATCGCTCCTGAAAGGACGCCTTCCATGCTTTGTTCCGAAAGCCGGAAAAAAGGGCTTTTGCGCAAACTCTCCATAGACGTGCTCTTCAATATGTATTTCGATAAAAACTTCGCAGCGATCAGTTCCGCGCAATTTATCCTTACGTTGAATAAATATTTTGCGCCCTCCTGCATAGTAGTGGGAAACAATTATTCTTACGGTTACTTAGGCGCGGGCACGGCCGCGACTTTGACGCGCGACGGAGAGAAATACGGCTTTGACGTTATCGTGCAGGATCTGGTAAAAGTTGACGATATAGTTGTCAGCAGCACAAACATCCGCAAATACATAATTGCCGGCAACATTGAGAATGCCTGCAAACTTTTAGGCCGCCATTACGCTTTGAGCGGCGAAGTCGTCCGGGGCAACGCGCGCGGACGCACGCTCGGGTTTCCGACGGCAAACCTTAAAATAGCGCCGAAAAATCAAACTGTCCCGGCGGACGGAGTATACGCCGCCGTAGTGAAAATAGGCAAAAAGAATTTGCCGGCGGTTGTCAGCGTTGGCAACAACCCTACTTTTGCCGTGCGGGAGCGCCGGATAGAGGCGCATATTTTAAATTTCGCCGAAGATATATATGGGAAAACCCTGCAACTGTCCTTCGTCGCGCGAATACGCGATGAAAAAAAATTCGCCGATATTGACGAACTTATTTTTAATATAAAACGGGACGTTGCTTTCGCGCAAAACCTCGGCGCCGCGTACAATTGACCGCGGCGCCGAGGTTTTGTCCTTGTTGACAAGCGCCTGTTTCAAAACAAACTTATCTGATTGCTTTCCGGCATATCGTCCAGGCAGCCGTGGGCGGACAGTGCGTCTATTATCGCCTTTGATACGCCAGAACGGGCGCGCAGGTCGTCTTTGGAAGAGAAAAGGCCGGCTTTTCTGGCTTGGGCTATTTTCATCGCCAAATTTTCGCCAAGTCCGCTCAGGGCGGTAAGCGGCGGCAAAATATCTTTGCCGGCAATTAAAAATTGCGTTGGGTGCGAGTGGTAAACATTCACGCGCTGCAATTTTATGCCGCGCAAATACATTTCAAAGGCAATTTCCAAGACAACTAAAAGTTTCTTTTCTTTGGCGGTGGCGTTCTGGCCTTTTTTCTCTATTTGGCTTATTGCGTCTTTTATTGCTTGCCGTCCGGCAAGAATTGTGTCCGCGTCGAAGTCTTCGGCCCGCACGCTAAAATAAGCGGCGTAAAATTCCATGGGACGGTGCGCTTTCCAATAAGCTATGCGGCAGGCGGTCATGACGTAAGCGGCGGCGTGCGCCTTGGGGAAAAGATAGCTTATCTTTTTGCAGGAAGACACATACCATTCCGGCACCTGCTTTTCCCGCAAAAGCGGTTGATATTCGGCGACAAGATTGCTTTTGTTGCCTTTGCGCACGTCTTCCATGATCTTAAAGGCAACAAGCGGGTCAATGCCTTTTTCCATGAGAAAGTTCATTATGTCGTCGCGCGTCGCGATCGTTTCGGATGTTTTGGCCGTGCCGTTTTTGATCAATTCCTCGGCGTTTTTCAGCCAAACCATTTCCCCGTGTGAATAACCGCTTATGCGCACCAATTCATTGAAGGATTTTGGCTTGAGGGTTTCCAGCATTTGCCTGACAAATCTCGTGCCAAACTCCGGTATGCCAAAAGTGCCAACAGGCGTACCGAGTTCTTGCGGCGTAACGCCGAGGGCGTCGGTTGAAGAAAAGAGCGAAAGCGCTTCCGGATCGTCAAAAGGGATAGCCTTTGCCGCTATGCCGGTCGTCTCCTCCAACATCTTTATTATGGATGGGTCGTCGTGGCCGAGTATGTCAAGTTTTACTAACCGGTCGCTGATGGAATGATAATCAAAGTGCGTTGTTATGACGTTGGAAGCGGTTTTGTCCGCCGGGCGCTGTACCGGCGTGAAAAAATGAACGTCCATGTCGTGCGGCACGACCATTATCCCGCCCGGGTGCTGGCCGGTTGTCCGCTTGACTCCCGTGCAGCCGTGGAGCAGGCTTTCGATGCGGGCGTTTCTGACAGGCATGGATTGTTCTTCGTAATATTTGCGGGCGAAGCCTGCCGCCGTTTTTTCCGCGATAGTGCTGATCGTCCCGGCGCGAAAAACATTGGAGCGGCCGAAAAGCTCTTCGGTATATTTATGCGCTTGCGCCTGATAGTCGCCGGAAAAATTAAGGTCGATATCCGGCACCTTGTCGCCGTTAAAACCTAAAAATACGGCGAAAGGTATGTTGTGACCGTCTCCGGCCAAGTCAGACGCGCAGGCCGGGCATTTGCGCGCCGGCAGGTCAAAGCCCGAGCCATAGCTTCCGTCCGTGATAAATTCGCTGTAAAAACAGCGTGGGCAGCGATAGTGCGGCAACAAAGGGTTAACTTCCGTTATGCCCATCATAGCGGCCACGAAAGAAGAACCAACGGAACCGCGGGAGCAGACGGGATAACCGTCTTTGAGCGATTTTGCGACCAGCTTGTGGGCAATCAAATACAACTCGGAAAACCCGTTGCCGATTATGGAATCAAGTTCCAATTTGAGCCGGGCATCCACGATATCCGGCAAGGTTTCCCCGTACAGCCGGCGCGCGTTTTTATAAGATACGCTCAATACCTCGTCGGCCGCCCCGGGCAGTTTGGGCGCGTAAAGCTCGTCCGGGATTGGGTTGAGCATCTGTATTTTTTCCGCGATGGCCAGCGGATTTTCCACCACCACTTCATGCGCTTCTTTTGCGCCTAAATACGCAAACTCCGCCAACATTTCATCCGTTGTGCGAAAAAAAAGCGGCGCTTGTTCGGAGGCGTTTTCGTAATCTTGCCCGCATTGCAAAATGCTGCGGTAAATACTGTCCTCCGGTTCGAGAAAATGCACGTCGCAGGTAGCCACGACCGGCTTGCCCAATTCTTTGCCCAGCGCTACGATCCGCCGGTTCAGCCGACACAAGGCCTCCTCGTCCGCCACCTTGCCTTTTTGGATCAAAAAGCGGTTGTTGCCGTTAGGCTGTATTTCAAGATAATCGTAAAATTCCGCGATCCGCCGAACAATGTCGTCCGGCTGTTTGCTGACCAGCGCCTGATAAAGTTCCCCCGCTTCGCAGGCCGAGCCAAGGATAAGCCCTTCGCGGTATTCTTCCAGCACCTTGCGGGGAATACGCGGCCGTTTATAGTAATACTGCAAATGTGACAGGGAAATGAGTTTGTACAAATTGAAAAGTCCCTTTTGCGTTGCCGCTAAAATAACAATGTGCCAGGAGGCTGATTTTTCCTCCCAGTTTTCGATAAGATAGCCTTCCAGTCCGAAAATGGCCTTTATGCCATTTTTCTTGGCAACTGCGTACGCTTCGGGAAAAGCCTGCGCCACGCCGTGATCCGTTATGGCCGCCGCCTTGTGCCCCCAGAGGGCGGCGCGTTTTATATAACTTTCCGTAGCCATTACGGAGTCCATGGCGCTCATTTTGGTATGGGCATGCAGTTCCACCCGTTTTTGCGCCGCTTGGTCCAGACGCTCCGCCTTTTCCGCCAATATTATGCCGCGCGGCATAAGGACAAGCTCGTTTTGCTCATAGGAGTCATTCGTTATTTTGCCGCAGAGCCGCGCGTAGGCTC
>JAISLQ010000043.1 GCA_031290885.1 Acidaminococcales bacterium | reverse complement strand
CACCGCCACCCGCGCAAGGCGCACACAAGATGATCAACCGTATTGAAAAAAGTGCAGGGGGCAACCCCGGCGGGCGCCGGGCTTGCCCCCTGCACTTTTCAAGCGCCCGTTTCCGCCGTCAGGAGAGCGCAAAAAGCGCGCGGGCGTTGGCATCGGTAATGGCGGCGGTTTCCTCGAAGGACAGCCCTTTCAGCACCGCCAGTTTTTCGCAGACCAATTTGACCAGACAAGGCGAATTGCGCCGTCCGCGCCAAGGGACGGGCGTCAGATAAGGCGCGTCCGTCTCCAGCAATATGCGGCCGATCGGCGCGTTTTGCGCAACTTTTACCGTTTGGGCGGCGTTTTTAAAAGTCAGGCTGCCGCCAAAAGACAGATAAAACCCCATTTTCAAAACCAGTTCAGCCATTTCCCATGAGCCGGAGTAACAGTGAAAGACGCCCCTTGTCCCCTTGCCTTCTTTTTGCATGATCGTCAGGATATCTCCATGCGCGTCGCGATCGTGAATGACGACAGGCAGGCCGAGCTGCCTCGCCAGGTCAAGCTGCCGGATAAATGCCGCTTTCTGCGTATCGCGCGGCGAATGGTCATAATAGTAGTCCAAGCCGATTTCGCCAATGGCCACGACCTTTTTGTCTTTCGCGATTTCCGCCAGCGCGTCCTCGTCCCCCGCCCGCATGAGCCGCGCTTCGTGCGGGTGAAACCCCGCCGCCGCGTAAACATTGCCGTACATTTTTGCCAGTTCGGCCGCTTGGCGCGAACGGGCAAGGTCTGTCCCCGGGACAAGCAGCCCGGACAGTTCGCGCGCGCTTTCGGCCAGCACCTGCGCTCGGTCGGCATCATAAGCTTCATCGTAAAGATGGGCGTGCGAATCAAATAGTTTAACCACTTACTTTACCCTGCTGCCGGATTTTACGCCGGGCGCCTCGATGATTGCCAGGCGCCCTTTGTCGTCGGAGGCGGCGAGGATCATGCCGCGCGACTTTATGCCGCGCAGTTTGGCCGGCTTGAGATTGGCGACAATGACCACGTCCTTGCCGACAAGTTCCTCCGGCGCGTAATGAAGTGCTATGCCGGAGACGACGACGCGTTCTTCGCCCGCTACGTCCAGCTTTAATTTCAGCAATTTATCGGTTTTTTCCACTTTTTCGGCCGCCAGTACGCGCGCCACCTTCAGCCGCATTTTATTGAATTCGTCAATGGTTATTTCCTCCTCCGGCGCGCTGCCGGGCACGGCTATGTCCGCGCCCGCGTCCGCCGCCGGCGGGTCTATCCGGGGAAAGATCGGGGTGCCGCCGGCCATTTTGCTGCCGCTGGCTGTTGTGTCCCGTAATCGCGCGTCTTTCAGCAAAAATTCCGTCGGTACGCTCAGCCCCAGTTGCCTTAAAATTTCCGGGGCGGCAAAGGGCAAAAAGGGCGAGACGAGAAAAGCTACTACCCGCAGGATTTCCACCAAGCGATAAAGAACCGTATCCAGCCGGCCGGCTCTTGCCGGGTCTTTGGCTAACAGCCAGGGGCAGGTTTCGTCTATATATTTATTGCTGCGGGCGATGAGCGACCAGACGGCTTTAAGCGCCTCGTTTATTTCCATGTTCTCCATAAAACGCTCAAAGTCATCAAGCGTCCTATCGGCAAGGGCAACTAATTCCTCTTCCAAGGGCGTGATTTCCTCGCCTTTTCGCACAATGCCTTTGTTGAACCGTTCGATCATGCCCAGCGTGCGGTGCAGCAAATTGCCGAGATCATTGGCCAGATCGGAATTTATCCGGTTAATCAGCGCATCGCGCGAAAAATTGCCGTCCGCGCCGAGCGTAACTTCGCGCAGCAAAAAGTACCGAATCGCATCCGCGCCGAATTCCTCGATCAAAAGCAGCGGGTCCACGACATTGCCTTTGGACTTGGACATTTTGTCGCCTTCAATGACCAGCCAGCCGTGCCCGTATATCTTGCCGGGCAGGGGAAGGTCCATAGCCATCAGCATGATCGGCCAGATGATGCTGTGAAAACGCACGATCTCCTTGCCCACCAGATGCAGGTCTGCCGGCCAGTACTTGCGGTATTTATCCATGTCCTCAAACATGCCGGCGGCAGTGATATAATTTATCACCGCGTCAAACCAAACATAAATCGTGTGTTTCGGGTCAAAGGGCACCGGCACCCCCCAATCGAAAGTAGAGCGCGAAACGCTGAGATCGTCCAGCCCCTGTTTGACAAAATTGATCATTTCGTTGCGCCGGGAAACCGGTTGAATAAAATCGGGGTTTTCCTCAATGAATTTGAACCATTTTTCCGTATAAGCCGACATACGGAAAAAATAACTTTCCTCTTTCATTTTTTCCACCGGCCGCCCGCAATCCGGGCAATTGCCGCCGGACAGCTGGCGCTCCAGCCAGAAAGCCTCGCACTGCACGCAATAAAGGCCCTCGTACTCGGATTTATAGATGTCCCCCTTGTCATGCAGCTTCTGAAAAAAATATTGCACGGTTTGCGTCTGCCGCCGTTCGCTGGTGCGAATGAAGTCATCGTAGGAAATGCCGAGTTTTTCCCATAAAAGCTTAAAATTTTTGACTATTTCGGTTACATATTCCAAAGGGGTCGTTTTGTTTTCCGCCGCTTTGCGCTGTATCTTCTGCCCATGCTCGTCCGAGCCGGTAACAAAAAGTACGTCCCGTCCGGCAAACCTGTTGTAGCGCGCGATACAGTCGGCGACCGTCGTGCAGTAGGCGTGCCCTATGTGCAATTTGTCGCTGGGGTAGTAGATAGGCGTGGTTATGTAGAATTTTTCTTTGTCCATTATTCTTCGTCCTTTCCTGCGGCGCCGCTTTCGAGCAATGCCTGATAAAGTTCCCTCTTGCTTATTTTATATTCCAGCGCGACTTTTTTGATGCTGTCTTTTTTATCCGCGCCCGCCGCCAAAAGCCGCCGGAGTTTTTCCAGCGGCGGCAAGGCCGGGTTTTCCTTTGCGCCGCCGACCGTTTTCGCCGCGCCGGACAAGACGATGGTAAACTCGCCGCGGGGCGGCTTGGCGGCTAACCATGCAAGGCTTTCCGAGACGCTGCCGCGAAAAAATTCTTCGTATATTTTAGTCAATTCGCGGGCCAAAGCTATTTTCCTGTCGCCCCATAGCCGGTTTATTTCGGCCAATACGGCCAAAAGGCGATGCGGCGCCTCATAGAGGATTACCGTCGCCGGGATGTCGCGCCATAGCATAAGCGTCTCCTCCCGGCGCTTTTTTGTCCTGGGGAGAAACCCGCCGAAAAAAAAGGGCGCCGTCTCCATCCCGGACGCAACTAAGGCGCATAGCGCCGCGTTCGCCCCCGGAACCGGCACGACCTCTATCCCGCGCTCCAGCGCCAGGCGCACCAAATGTTCCCCCGGATCGGCGATTGCCGGATACCCGGCGTCGCTGATGAGGGCGGCGTCCCTGCCTTGGGCTACAAAATCGATTAATTTGGGTCCCGCCTGCAATTTGTTATGTTCATGGTAACTTAAAAGTTTTTTGCGCACCGCCAGACGGTTGAGCAGTTTCAGGGCCTGGGCGGTGTTTTCCGCCGCCACCAGTTCAACTTGGCTCAGCACTTTGGCCAGGCGCGCCGTAACGTCGTCAAGGTTGCCGATGGGCGTAGCGCACAAAAAAAGTTTGCCTTTTTCTGCCATGAAATCTCCCTTTGCGCATTTTATGCCGTTCCCCGGCCAAACAAACCATAACAGGCAAGCAATTGCTCGCTGTACTCATTTTCGCCGGCGTACACAAAAAAAGGCGGCAACACTTTGAGTCCAGGTTTGCCGCCGCGAACGGCTTCCAGCAAAAAAACCGTCGGCGGACGGCCGGGACGGGAATGTACCAGCTGCAATCTTTTTGGCTCGATAGCAAATTTCACGCAGCCGCAAAGCACTTCCGGCAGACGTTCCGGCAAATGCGTCAGGGCGAGCCGGCCGCCGTACTTGAGCAAATGTCGCGCCGCCCCGATAAAATCAACGGCTGTGGCCGTAACTTCATGGCAGGCGGTTTGCGCGCCGCCTTTTCGCAGCCTGCCGTGCCCAACCTTGCGGTAAGGCGGATTGGTCACGGCCAGGTCAAAGCTTTCCGCCGGAAAAAGCGTTTTTATTTCCCGCACATCGCCCACGCGGGCGCCTATAACGCCCGCCAGCCGATTTTCCTCAATGCTGCGTGTGAAAAGGCCGATGACGCATTCGTTGTCATCCACGCCGGTAACGCTTGAAGCGCCGCGCGCCGCCAGCAGCAAAGAAACAGCGCCCGTGCCCGCTCCCAGATCGATTGCCTTGGCTCCGGCGCGCAAAGGCGGGAAAGCCGCCAGCAAAACGGCATCCAAAGTGAACTTGAACTGTCCGGCGCGCTGCCAGATCGGCCAGCCGTTCGGCAGACGGTCAAGACTGTCCATGCCCGCCGCCCTTAAACAAACACATAATCTTCCGCGGCTTCGGTCATTTCGTCCCAGTTGACCGTGACAGAGTTTGTTTCCGTGATTTTTACGCAAGCCGTGCGCTCCTTTTTGTTAAGGCTCACGACTGTCCCGTCGCCCAGGGGCGTGATCACCCGCCCGCCCACTTTCGGCGCCTTTTCCCGTTTGCCGCGGCACTGTTCGCAACCTTTTTCGCTTGTGTACAAATAATTTTCATATTTCAGGCAACACATCAGGCGGCTGCAAATGCCGGAAATCTTAGTTGGGTTGAGCGAGAGGTTCTGGTCCTTGGCCATCCGTATGGACACCGGCTCAAAATCGCCCAGAAAAGCCGCGCAGCACAACGGCCGGCCGCAGCAGCCCACCCCGTTGAGCATTTTGGCCTGGTCGCGCACCCCAATTTGCCGCAATTCTATCCTGGTACGGAAAACGGCGGCAAGGTCTTTCACCAGTTCGCGAAAATCTATCCGCCCGTCGGCGGTAAAATAAAAAATAATTTTGTTCACGTCAAAAGTAAATTCCACGTCGACCAAACGCATAGGCAGGCCATGCGCCTTGATTTTCTCTTCGCAGAGCGCGAAGGCTTCTTTTTCTTTGCCCTTGCTTTCGTTGAATTTGCGCGTGTCGTCGCCGGTTGCGCGCCGCAGCACGGGCTTCAGCGGCTGGACTATATTGTCCTCGTCCAACTCCCGAGGGCCGATCACGGCCTCGCCGTATTCCATGCCGCGCGCCGTTTCCACTATGACAAAATCGCCTTTGCCCGCCCCGGTCTCCGCCGGGTCAAAATAATATATTTTACAGTTCTTCTTAAAGCGCACTCCTACTACCGTAACCACAAAATCCTCCTTGTTGCGTATCTGCGATAAAAATGTACAGACCATCCATCGACAATTGGGGATTGGCCGACTTCTTCAAAGCCGCCAAAGTTTCTTCCGTGCGGCGCAAAATTTTTTTAAGGGCGCGCAAGTCCCGGCCGGAAAACAGCCGCCCGATTTCTTCCCGTTTGTCCATGTTACAGACTCCGTCACCGCCGGCGAATTTCACCCGCCAGGCATCGCGCAAAAACAAAGCGATAAATTCGCAAAGCAAAACCGCGTCTTCCTTTTTTATCTTCTCTACCAGCGGCGCTGTCCGCAAATAGTCGTCAGATAGGGCGGCACGGACAAAATCCAGCGCCCGCTCCCTAATCCTGTCCGCTTCCTCGCTGCCGTAACGCAAAGCCTGTCCGGGGGAACCGGCCGCCATTTCCGCCGCTGCGCGAGGGTTGGGAAGTTTTATGCCCTTCACCTCTAAATAATGCAGGATTTCCTCCGCCGTTAAAGGCCGCGCGTTTATTCTGGCCGTCCTTGACACAATGGTCGGCGGCAGCGCTTCAACCGACGTGGACAGCAGCACAAACGCCCATTCCGGCGGCGGCTCTTCCAGAAACTTGAGCAGGCTGTTGGCGGCCTCCTGCGTCATAAGATGCGCCCCATCGATCACCGCTACCCTTTTTTTGCCCATTTTGGGCGCGAAAGCGGCTTCTTTGAGCAGTCCGCGCACTTGGTCTATGTATATGCCGTCCCGGAATTCAAGCGGGGCTTTTTGGGGATCTTTCAACTCCGGCCGCAAAACAAAATAATCGGGGTTGCTGCCTTTGGCCAAATGCCGGCAAGAAGGGCAGAAGCCGCACGGCGCGTCCCGGCCGCCGCACATAAGCGTCGCCGCGAAAGCATGCGCCAGAAGGCTTTTGCCCACGCCCGCCGGCCCGTTAAGCAAAAACGCGTGGGGTTTGCGCTCCGCTTTGGCTAACCTTTGCAAAAAAACCTTTTCCTGTTTATGCCCGATAATGTCTTCCCACAGCACGCCGCTCACCTATATGTATAGATCGACAAGCATGCCGCGGATAGCGCCCAACCGCTCCATAATCGACAACTGGCGCTCCTGTCCCACGCGCACGTCTTCGGTCAGCATCGCCATCTCGTCGTCAATTTTTTTTATGACGCTGTACATTTTCTGCCGCCCGCGGTTATCCCAGCCCAAACGCGATTCCAAAAGATATGACCGGTTTACCGCTTCCCCGACAAAGCTGCGCACCATGTTGCGGTAAGAGCGCAATTCGGAATAGGTCGGATTCTGGCTGAGCCTGGCACCCTGCTCATTGATTTTTTCCAGAAGCTGCGCAAGCCGTTCCCGGTAATTATCGTCCACATTTTTGGACAATTCGGCACTGAAAGCCCTGGGCGGCCGTTCGGCCTGCCCGATGGCCTCACGTTCTCCCGGCGCCGCCGTAGTGGGCAAATCACTGCGAGAATGTACTTTCAAGCCTGACGCCTCCCTGACTGTTATTCTTTCCCCTGAGCCCGGTTCCCTATGTAGGCCCTGATCGCCGCTTGTATCTGGTCAATGCTTTGCAGCGCGTCAATCACCAATATTCGCCCCGCATCTTTTTTGGCCAAGTCCAAAAAACCCGATCGCACCGTTCGCTGAAAGGCCAGGCCTTCCTCTTCCATTCGATCCGGCTCCCCGCGTTCCCGCCGCCGTCCTGACAAAGATTCCGGCGGCGCGTCCAGCAAAAAGGTAATGTCAGGCGTCAAGCCGCCCGCCGCCCAATCGTTGATCCGCCAAAGCGCGTCCGCGTCAAGCCCGCGCGCCACACCTTGATAAACGTAAGTGGAATCGCTGAAACGATCGCAAATGACATGGAAACCGGCGGCCAAGGCCGGCCTGACGACGCGTTCCGCGTGTTCGGCCCTGTCCGCCAGGTAAAGCAGAGCTTCCGTCCTATATGACATCGCCGACAAAGGATCAAGCAACAAACTGCGTATCGACTCTCCCACCGGCGTGCCGCCGGGTTCCCTAGTAACAACGGCAGCCTGGCCCGCGCCCCTGAAATATTCAAGCAAAAGTTTGATTTGCGTGCTCTTGCCCGTCCCGTCGCCGCCTTCAAAGGTAATAAAAAGACCCTGGCCTCCCGGCCTGTCTTTCGCCATTTAACACACCACGCTAACGTGCGGGTCGGCATTTTCCCGCCGCGCGGCGGTTTGTGACCGCGCGTACTCAACGATTTCTTTGGTTATCAACTCTCCCGGCAGGACCAGCGGTATTCCGGGCGGATAAAAGGTTATGTCCTGCGCCGCAACGCGACCGGCCGCATCGGATAGCGGCACGTGCGCCCTTCGTCCATAAAAAGCCTCCCGCGGCGTCAGCACAAGCTTTCGCGCTAGCGGCGGCGCGCCGCAAATGCCGCGCGGCGCTTTTTTTCGCCGCGCCAGTTCCCGGAGCGACCGCAGGGCAGCATCCACCGCCGCGCGTTTATCGGCGTAAGTTATCAAAAAAAGGATGTTGGCGCCGTCGGCCAATTCCACGGCAATTTTCCTTTTGCGCAAAAAATCAGCCGCCGCAAAACCGGTCAGGCCAAGTCCCGCAACATTTACCGTGATTTTCGTAGGATCGAAGAAACGCGCCCCCCCCTGCGGCGGGGACAGCAAGCGCAGCCCGTCCGTTTCGGCCAGCTTCGCGCGCATATAATCGGCCAGCTTCACAGCTTTTTCCGTCATTGCCCGGCCGGCGCCCGCCAATTGGCGGCAAGCCGCGTCCAAAGAGGCCAGCAGCAACTGATTGGGGCTGGTGGTCGTGAGGATGCTCATCGCCTCGGCAATCGGTTCAATCGCCAACCGGCCCTGTTTTACATGCAAAAGCGAAGATTGGGTCAAAGCGCCCAAAAGCTTATGCGTACTTTGCGCGGAGGCATCGGCGCCTAAAGACAAGGCAGACGCCGGCAATCGCTCGTGAAAGCCAAGGTGCGCGCCGTGCGCTTCATCCACCAGGAGAAGCGCGCCGTTTTCATGCGCAATCCGCGCCGCTTCCCGCGTGTCGGCGGCCAACCCGTAGTAATTGGGACTGGTCAGCAGGAGCGCCTTAACCGCTCCCGCGCCTGCAAAGGCGGCGGCAAGCGCGGCGGCCGGCGGCGGAAGAGCTATGCCAAATTCCGTGTCAAATTCCGGCGCGACATACACGGGACGCGCCCCCGACAGGATCAGCGCGCCTATGGCCGAGCGATGGACGTCACGCGGCAGCACAATTTTCTCGCCCGGCAACACGCTGCCCAGAATCAATGCCTGCAAAGCGCCGGTAGTACCGTTTACCGAAAAAAAAGTGCGATCGGCGCCGTAAAGCGCCGCCGCCGCGCGCTGCGCTTTGAGCAGCGCGCCCTGCGGCCGGTGTATGTCGTCGAGTTCGCCCATCAGGGAAACGTCCGCCGCCAACGCCCGCGCCAGAACTGACCGCAACTTGGGCAAAGCGCCCCGTCCGCCTTTGTGCCCCGGAGTATGAAAAGGGTATACGCCCTGCTCAAGATAATTTCCCAAAGCAGTCAGAAACGGCGCATGATGAGTATTTCGCGGCATCGTCCGGCTCCTTGGTTAAATGGTGAAGTTTACGCCTTCGCCCGTGAAAACCGGCAATTGATTAAAAAATTTGTCTTTATTGTACCATAGGATAACGGCATAGACAATCGCCCCCTTTCATAAAACACGCAAATCAATTTTCAAAAAGAGCCGGTAAGCTAAGATATATAGCCATTTAGACCAATATATAAAGAAATAGGTCAAATCATGCGATAAATGTAATATGGCATACGATACAAAATACAGGGAAAGAGCGATTGCATTCAAGAAAGCGGGACATACATTCGCCGAGTTGAAAGACGTCTTTGGGATTACGGCGGCGACCTATTGCGACCGAAACAAGCGGCAAGGATCGGCGATATAATTGTCGCCCCGTGAGCGCGTTTTTTCATAGAATGGTTTCGCGCAAGATAGCAAGCTCCTCCGCGCTTTATGGCGGCACCTACAACATGTTCCCCTACACCTTGCCCAAACCCGGCGTCAAGGTCGTTTTCGCCGCAGGCGGCCCGGACGATTTTTCCCGGGCGATCACGCCAAAGACCAAGGCCCTGTACAATGACCGTTACGAAGGCCGCCCTGAATCGAAAGATTCAGGGCGGCCTTTACCATGCCTGCATGCGCGGGGCGTTTTTAATAATTCGAGCGCATCCTTAAACTTTCTACTTCATGAAAACTCTCGACACCTCTTTCGTTTCTAAATTTTAAAGTCAATTTAATTGGGTCTATAAGTTCTCGTATTATATCTGGATCTTCTTCGTAAAGATCCAACCCCAGGATTCTGTATTTATCTACAAGAAATATATATTCCCTATTTGAAAAATAAACATCTTGTACTACAATATTTTTAGGCCAAATTAAAATATCCGGAATTGCCACTCTATTTTTCATATCCTCTCGACGCATTTCGTGAACTCCTTGAATAAAAGGAATAGTTGAAATTTTTTCGCACGAAATCAAACTGTCTCTCCAAATTAAAATAATTTTTTCATCCGATAAATTTTGAATATGAAGTCTAACACCAATTAATGTTGTATCATCACTACCTAAAATTGGGTGGATAAAAAATATTTTAATACCATTTGTCAATTGAATGTCTTTATATACTTTATCAAATGTTATAGTATCAAAATAAAGTTTTGGTTCCTTCTCTGCCGCAAATAAAATAGTCTGGCAACAAAAAATCGAAAGCGACAAAAACAAAATAAAGTTCTTCATAAAAAACTCCTTTTTAAAATTAAAGACAATTTTAAATTAGAACTCAAGCATGCAAAAATTTTTAATATTCTATTACTTGTTTATAAAACTAAATGTATGACAATAATAAATATTTATAATAAGGCGAATTTGGAAAATCCATTCCGATCTCTTTGTGGATAGTTTTCCGCTCCGCTACATTGTGTTTCAGGGCAGACTTCATCCGACATGCATTGTCAGCACTTCCTTGCATAACGAAAAATTACCTTGGGGATATGCCGAAAGAGAGTTTTTAACCCTGCACTAAATAGTTAAAAGCCTTAATAAATCTGGGGCTTTTTCTTGACATTCTTCTATAGTGATAAAAAGTAAATTGCTTTGATTATATTTTAAATAGCGAAAAACTCTTGAAGCATCTATATCGTCTTTGAGCATATACCAAACACCTAAGTCTTCAGCCATCAGAGCCCTATCGTCTATATCCATAACATACTTTTGTTTTATGAATATGTTTTTTTCTTTGTTAATATAAAAAAATGTTTTAAAATGATGCAATCCGGGATAATGTCGCCGCAGCATCTTCCCAGTAAGATTATCTTTCACCGTCTCAATAACAACAGCTAAATCTACATCTCTTTCTTTTGCTTGAGTCATTACAATAACTTTATATAAAAATAAATCGCCTCTTAAATGTGAAAGGCCTAATTTAATAAAATCTTCATTGTGTTCCTCAAAAAATGTAGCTTGTGCAGGGTGTGCATAGAAACAAATCACAAAAACAAATGCAATAATTATCTTTTTCATATTTATGCACCTCGTTTGTTAATTCATCTTTCTGAAAATTGTAGGTAACATAATATAAAGAATGTTGCATATCACAAATAAAAAGCCAGACAGCAAGCTGATTGTGGAGTTTCTGCCAAGCGATTTCCTGAAAACCGAGAAATCGGCCAACTCGCAAACCCTTGTGTTTACCTTGTAAATAAAAAAATAACAGGCAACATTCTTTATAAAATGTTACCTGTTAGAAATTTGCCAATATACCTGTTTCGCCAATGAATTTTTTGGAATTTATGCCAACATCTTAACATTATCTTAACATTAAATAAATTGCCTGTCAATGCATGGATTTGACCAAGGGGCGGCAACAAAACAGTCTCCTGGGCACCCCCGCGCCATGTGGGCAAAACTTTGCGGCGGGTTAGTTCGGCGACAAACCTTGTTTTGCCGCCCGAACGCCATGTTGTCGGCAAGGCCCACACAATTGATATTGAGCACGACAACAGCAATACGCGCCATCACTTGGGAAGGTTCACGCGCCGTACAAAGGTGGTGTCCAAAAAGGCGGAAATGGTTGCCGTCACATTGAGGCTTTGGCGGATGTTGACTTCCGAAGAAGGTTTCAGACATTACCAAGGCATAGCGTTATCGATCTATACATGAAAACTCTCGATTTTTTATGGCTATTCAATTAGAGCATGTTATGATACAATAGTTACGAAAGGGCATGGTAAGCGCACATGACATTGCTTGAATTTATGGAACGGTTCGGCACGGAAGATGCCTGCCGCGAGTACATTTACCAAAAACGATGGCCTGACGGTTTTGTCTGCCCCAAATGCGGCCACACTAAGCATTTCAACATAAAAAGCCGCAACAAATATCAATGCAAGGCCTGTGCACACCAAACGACGGCAACGGCCGGCACGATCATGGACAAAACGCGAACCCCGCTGACCAAGTGGTTCGTCGCCATGTACCTCGTCGCCGAGGGCAAGCGAGGGTTTAGCGCCATGGCGCTGAAAAAGAAGATAGGCGTGTCGTACCTCACAGCTTGGACGATGTTGAAAAAAATACGCGCCGCCATGGCCGACAGGGACAGCAAATGCACACTTGACGGCGTCGTTGAGATGGACGAAGGTTTTTTCGGCGGCTCCGCTGAAGGCGGCAAGCGTGGCCGCGGCACCGAAAAGACCGCCGTGTTGGTATCCTTGTCCCTTACTGAATGGGGCAAGCCCAAGCCTGCGCGAATGGAAGTTCTCGAGGCCGTTGACGGCAGGGCAATCAAGGCTTTCGCCAAGGATCGCGTGAAACCCGGCTCCGAGATAAGAACGGACGGCTTGAACATTTGCGGTTGCCTTGCGAAAGAAGGCTTGCCCATACGGCGATCCCGCACGACCCCAAAAATAAGCCTGAGCATCTTCATTAGACTTCCTGCGCAACCAAAAATGTGATATGCTCATTATATGAAATACGAAGGAACAGTCAAACTATCCAATCAGGCTTTTCGACATCCAACAGGGGCAAAGCGTACGACATTTGCGAAAATGGTTGAGATCCTGTCTGTTTCAGAAGCGGAAAAGCGGCGCACAGGCGGCCACAAAAGCAAGCTGCCAATTGAGGGCAAACTTCTTCTCTCGCTGGAACATCTGCGCGAATACCGTACATATTTTCACATTGCCCAAGACTTCGTGATAAACGAGACGAGCGCCCTTCGCATAAGCCGGTGGGTGGAAGACGTCTTGATAAAGGACGGGACATTTTCGTTGCCCGGGCGCAAAGCGATGCTCAAAAATGGCGCCGATTTCGAGGTGGTTCTTGTGGATGCCACAGAGTCGCCGATTGAACGCCCCAAAAAAACAGCGCCGGCACTACTCAGGCAAGAAAAAGCGGCACGCTTTGAAAACACGGGCCATAGTCAACAAAGCGGACGGCAAGGTTCTCTGCCTTGCGTTTGCCAACGGGAAACGGGCAGATTTGCGTCTTTTCAAGGAATCCGGCGTACACGCGAAATCGGAAACCGTACTTGAGGCCAACGCAGGGTACCAAGGACTGGCAAAGATCCACTCCAATTGCGTACTGGCCAAGAAGCGTTTCAAACGAAGCCCTTTGCGCAAGGCAAACAAACTCCGCAACCACGACATTTCGAGCCGGCGTGCGCTAAGCGAGCATGTGATTGGCTTTGTCGAGCGGTTCAGAATAGTTTCCTAACGTTACCGCAACCGCAGGAAACGCTTTGCTCTCCGCTTCAGCTTGATTTGTGGGTTGTGTAACTTTGACAGAGCCGTTTAGGTTGCGCAGGAAGTCTACTATAATTGCGGCTGACGCCGTTCAAGAAATGGCCTGTCTGCCTGACAAATCGATAGACCTTATTTTGTGTGACTTGCTTTACGGCACGACCGATTGCGCATGGGATAAACAGTTGCCGATGGTCGAGTTATGGGAGCAGTACAAACGAATTATTAAAGACAATGGAGCCATACTTCTATTCGCGCAACAGCCTTTCATCGCCAAGCTCATTAACGCCAGCGGAAATCTGTTCCGCTATCAGATAGTATGGGAAAAGGCTAAATCGGTCGGCTTCCTGAACGCTAACCGTATGCCGCTTAGGACGCATGAAATGATACTTGTGTTTTATAGACATCTCCCAGTCTACAATCAGGTCGCGCTGGGAAAACCCTATGTGAACAAAGACAGGCGCAGGGAAAGCAGTATTTATCGCTTTACCCATCAGGCGTATGCCAGGCATAATGCTGGCTACCGTTACCCTCGCGACGTTATCCGCTTTGGCATGTCGGCAGAAGACGGTCGTTTTCATCCTACACAGAAGCCGCTTGCGATGTTGCGTTACCTGATAAAAACGCATTCCCACCCAGGTGATATAGTCCTGGATTGCTGTTGTGGTTCCGGTTCTGCCTGCATTGCGGCCAAGCAAACCGGCAGAAATTTCATAGGGATAGAGCTTGATCCTACCTATGCCGAGATTGCCCACTTACGGCTGAACAATCTTTAAGGCACGAAAAAACACCTTTCAAGGACGTTTTAATGACCCCTTAACAGGCGGCTGTTTTTAAAGTAGTTTAGTAAACTTATTTTTTTATAAAATTAAATGCGCGCTTATATATGTAAATCAGCCGAAAAAATGTTATAATAGCAGCATACCGCATATATCGCACAAATGTTGCCGGAGGTAGGCCGCGATGATCATAAACGACAGCAACGAGAAAATATGCCGGGAATATGCGGAACGCAAACGGGAATACGCCGCTTTTTGCGAACGGTTTAAAAGCCTTTTCGCGGAACTTTTAAAGCGCGAGCAAATTAAATATCATTCCATCACCGGCCGCGTAAAGGATGAGGACAGCCTTGTCGCCAAGCTGTCCCGGTTTGACGGCAAATACCAGTCGCTGGATCAGGTAACCGACATCGCGGGCATCCGGATCGTAACTTATTACGCCGATGAAGTGGATCACATCGCCAAACTTATAGAAAGCGAATTCGATGTTGACGAGGAAAATACCATTGACAAAAGGCGGGCGCTTGACCCTGACCGTTTCGGTTATATTTCCCTGCATTACATTATAGAAATTAACGAAAAATCCAAACACTTGCAAAAATACAAAGCAATGAAGGCGGAAATACAAGTGCGTTCCATCCTTCAACATACGTGGGCCGAGATCGAGCACGACCTTGGCTATAAAAATCAGTACGGCGTGCCCAAAGAAATAAGGCGCGCCTTTTCGCGGCTGGCTGGGCTGCTGGAATTGGCGGACAAGGAATTTCAGGAAATCAGGCAAAGCATCAGGGACTACACGGCGCGGGTGAGCAAACAAATGCGAGCCGACAATGGGGAAATACTGATCGATGACAATTCCATAGAGCTTTACATAAATTACAACAACAATATCGCCCGGCTCAACAACGCCATAAGACGGATAAACAACACCAGCTTCAAAGATGATCCGCGGGGCATCAGCAGCATAGTTAAAGAATTGCGCTGGCTGGGTTTCGAGAACATCAGGGACATTGACGAAGCGTTGAGCAAAAATTACGACTTAGCGCTGCGCTTGGCGCAAAAGACGCTGAAGGGCCGCGGCCAGCAGCCGACCGACCGGTCGGCCGGGCTGTTTTACTTGTGTTACGCCATACTGGCCCAAGAAAGGGACGCGGCGAAAATAGTCCGCTACTGGGCCGACAATAAAATAACCGTGCCCAGCAAGAACGCGCGCGATCACCTGCGGCGCGCGCACCAATTAATCGATGCCTACGATGATTTTGCCGCCGAAAGTTTAAAAGAGCGCCCCGCGCGCGAAAAGGCGGCGGCAAGGTGAGCGGCGCGGCTTCCAAAAGTTCAAGTTAGACGAATATGCGGTGGAAGATAATGCTAAGTTTTATCGCGGTCGGCGCCGGCGGTTTTGTCGGCGCGTGTTTGCGCTACGCCATCTCGAAAGAGCTGTCCTTGGCTTTCCCCTTTTTCCCTTTCGGCACCTTGGTGTCCAATATAACGGCAGGACTGCTTATCGGCGCCATCGCCGGCTACGAACGGCAAGCCCCGTTTCTTGCGGAACCCGGGAAGGCGTTTGCCGTTACGGGCGTCCTCGGCGGCTTGAGCACTTTCTCCGCCTTCAGCCTGGAGACGGCAACCATGCTGGACAGGGGCGCTTGGGGCCAGGCTTTGCTCAATGCCTCCCTGAACATGGGAATGAGCCTTATGTGCGTGGGCGCCGGCATGTGGTTCGCAAAACTGCTGGGAAGCAGGATGTCCTGAGCGTTTGGGCGAATCGCCGCCGCGAAAAATGCACTAAAAGAAATCGCGCATTGGCGCAGTCCGCAAAATGGACGCTGCTGCGGCGCGCCCTATGCAAAAAACCTGAAAGCCCTTGGCGCAAAGAAACGCCAACCGGCCTGTTCTACCGTAATTGCGCGTTTTCCCTTCTTGCTAACTTGCCGTTACTGCGGTATAATAGAACTGCGATATTAAAGGTTTCCCAAAGAAAAGCCCGGCATAAACGCCGCAGGCCGCCGCGTGCGCCTGTTGCGGCTTTGTTGCCCGGATTGCGTGCGAAAAAAAGCGGTAAACGTCGCGGTTCCATTTTTACGAGTGGCATTCGCGGCGTTTTTTGCTTTTACCATCCTTTGTTCTTAAATTATCGCCAATATCTATAACAAAAATCAGCGGACAGCCGCCCCGCCCCGTACGCCATCGGCGCGGATTGTGGCGGGGGGAAGATTCGCCGCAGTTGCGGCGCTGCTTTTCCGCTGTTTATGGCAATGGCCCATCAAGATTTTTTGCCTGACTTTGCTTGCCGCAAATCCGGTCACTTCACCGGTCGGCGTTCATCCCGGCAAATCTTGGAGGTAATTAATTATGGATTTGGTTGACTATGAATTGGATTTTTACAAAAGCATCACCGCCCGCGTCGGCCCGAGCAGCGACGAGATGAGCGCCCGGGCGCTGAACTTTATCCCCCGCCAAGGCGAAAATTCCCACATTTTGGAAATTGGCTGCGGCGCCGGCTTTCAGACCCTTTTCCTCGCGCGCAACACAGCGGCCAAGATCGTCGCCATAGATATCGTCTATCAATTCGTACAGCGCCTGCAAAACAAACTCCACGAACTGCATTTGAGCGACAGAGCCGAGGCCCGCGTGCTTTCCATGGACCAGATCTCTTATCCTGACGGCTTTTTTGATGTGATATGGGCGGAAAACAGCATCTACCATATAGGCTTCGAGCGGGGGGTCAGCGAGTGGCGCAGATACCTGCGGCCGGGCGGCTATCTGGCCGCAACCGAAATCGCCTGGCTGACCGACCGGCGCCCCCGGGAAGCGGAAGAATATTTGCTCGCCAGGTTCGCTTCGCCCGATACGCTTGAAGGCCGGCTGTCCGCCCTGAAAAAATACGGCTATAAGACAATAGCGCATTTTGTAATGCCCGAGGAATGTTGGACAGAACACTATTACAAGCCGGCCCAGGCGCACGTTGAGGATTTTTTGAAAAAACACGGCCATAACGCTATGGTACAACGCTATGTGCAAATACTTATAACCGATATGGCCATGCACGACAAATACAAAGAATATTACGGAGTGGTTTTCTTCGTTGCGCAAAAGGATGGGCAGGAAAATATCGGTTGAACGGCAACGCCGGCATGCCCGGCGGCACGTTTTTCACCTCCAGCCCAAGGCCGAGCCTATGTGGAAAATCAAAAAAGACACGCTCCAGGCGGTACAAAGCCACATCAAGACAACGAGCAGCAGCCGTTTAAGGCTGCGCAGCTCGGCGCTGGCGGCGGCAACGGCCGCCATGCAGGGGATGCTCAATAAATTGAACATCATAAAAGACGCCGCGCTGAGCGGGGTAAACACATCGGCAAGTTTGTCCGCCAAGAGAGCTCCGGCGTTTTCATCGGCAAGCGCGTCGCCTTCAACGCCGGGATTGTAAAGTACGCCCAGCGTGGAAATTACCATTTCTTTGGCAATAAGCCCGGTCAAAACGGCAACCACGGCTTTCCAAGAATCTTCCGCGCCGGCAAAGCCGAGCGGGGCAAAAAACGGCGCCGCAGCGGCGCCCAACACGCCGAGGATGCTCCCCGCGCTGTTGGCCTCGACCATCGACAAGGAAAAATCAAAATTGGACAAAAACCAGATGACGACCGTCGCCCCGGCAATAACGGTAGTCGCCCGCAGGACAAAGCCTTTCAGTTTTTCCCAAAGATGCAGGACAAGGCTGCGCGCGCCGGGCATACGGTAAGCGGGCAGTTCCATGATAAAAGGCGTTGTTTCGCCGCGCCAAACGGTCCTGTTCAATATGGCCGCCGCTGCTGCGGCCACCGCTATCCCGCCGGTATATACGGCAAACACCGCCAAATCGGCGCTGCCGGGGAAAATAGCCGCTGAAAACATGGCCCAGATCGGCAGTTTTGCCCCGCAGGAAAAAAAAGGCATAAGCATTATCGCCAGGCGCCTTTCTTTTTCGCTTTCCAGCACGCGAGTCCCCAACATGGCCGGCACGGAGCAGCCAAAACCCATGAGCATGGGCATGAACGCCTTGCCGGAAAGCCCGAACCGCCGGAGCGGCCTGTCCATCAAAAAGGCGGCGCGCGCCATGTAGCCGGAATCTTCCATGACGGACAAAAATAAAAAAAGCATGAGTATCTGCGGCAAAAAACTTAAAACGGCGCCAATCCCGGCCAGCACTCCATCGACAAGCAGCCCGCGCGCCCAGGCCGCCCGCGCTTCCAGCAGTTGCCGGGCGGCATCGCTGACAAAGGACATTAGTTCTTCCGTCAGCCCTTGCAGCCAGACGCCGGGGGAAGGCAGCCCTTCAACCCACAAAAAGGAATTGCTGAAGGTGAGGTGAAAAGCTATATACATAAAAAAAAGAAACATCGGCATACCTAATATTTTGTTGGTCAGGACAAGGTCAATTTTGTCCGAAGCCGTCAATTTGTCCGCCGCGCGCCGCCCCACCACCGCCCGGCGGACGCGCCCGCTTATATATTTGTAACGGGCGTCGGCTACGGCCGCCGCGAAATCATTTTCCAGCTCCTCGTCAAGTTTGATCGCGCCTTTTATCCGGGCGACATCCGCCAGCAGCGCGCCGGAGCGCGCCCTTAGCTCATCCGTTTCCAGTTTGTCGCCTTCAAGCAATTTGACTGCGTGAAATACCGGATGTTCCACTTGGTTTTTTGCCAGAAGGTCAACTATTTGCCGAAACTCCCTGCCCAGAGCGGAATGTTCAAGCACGGAGGCGGCTTTGCGGGTTTCGGCAGCGGCACGGCAAGCCGTCTCGACCAATTCCGCCACGCCACGCCCGGTCAGGGCGCTGACCGGCACGACCGGGACGCCGAGCTCATCGGAAAGTGCCTGCGGATTGATTGACAGGCCTTCACTGTCCGCCGCGTCCATCATGTTGAGCGCTATCACAAGCGGCGTTTCCGTTTCGAGCAACTGCGTGGACAGATACAGGTTGCGTTCCAGATTGGTCGCGTCCACTATATTGATCACAAGCTCCGGCTTTTCTTCTATGATGTAATTGCGCGCGACGACTTCTTCCGGAGTATAGGGCGAAAGCGAATAAATGCCGGGCAGGTCGACGATGCCGATGGTTTGGGCAGAATGTTTGTGAAACCCTTCCTTCTTTTCGACGGTTACGCCCGGCCAATTGCCAACGCGCGCCGCGCCGCCGGTAAGCCTGTTGAAAAGGGTGGTTTTGCCGCTGTTCGGGTTGCCGGCCAGAGCAAACCGCATGGTCAGTTGACTTTTGCCGGGGACATAAGCACCGACAATGCCTCCGCCTTACGGATGGACAATCCGTAGCCGCGCACCCTAAGTTCCAAAGGATCGCCCAGCGGCGCGGTCTTGCGCAGACAAATTTCCGTCCCCGGCGTTATGCCCATATCGAACAGCCGCCGCTTAACCATCCCTTCGCCGGTTACTTTGCTTACCCTGCCCGTCTCGCCGGGCTTGAACTGCGCCAAAGTCTTTTCCATGCCAATTTCTCCCCCAAATGAATATTCTCCTAATCCACCATGGCAATCGGCCAAATTGCGCCAAAGGTTTGTTAGCAATAACTAACTTATCGGCCAAAAGACCGACTGGCACTAAAGGGAAACGCCCCGATTGTTAGATAGCTCTAACTTATCGGCCAGAACAAAACTATTCTTAGTTTTACTTTAGATATTATACAAACTTTATTATTTGTTTGTCAAGACTTACTTTTTGGGACAATCTACTTGGGTAAATTTGGGTAATTTGCAGGTTTGGCCGCTATCCGCATTTGTCCAATCGACCTCGCGGCGCGTTGCAAATTTCTTTGGCCTTTTTACATTTTTCTGTCCTGTCTGTCCGTTTTATGTAAAGAAGCCTTTGAAAAATCCTTGTTCAATGCTAAAATAAGATGAGTGCTGCGCCAATCATTGATTTAGGCGGGTGATTTTTATGGGATTTATTGATAAAATTTTGCAAAAGTTGTCCACCAAAGACCCGGACAAAGTGGCCAAAGGCGACACCGTGTTTGATGGCTGGTACATGATGGGCAAAGAGGGCGTCATCGAGAAAGAACAAACAAAAGCACCGATATCTAAAAAGGGCGAAAAGCCCGAAAAATAGCAATCCGAATCGGCGCTTATGCCGATTCGTTTTCTTTCCGCATTGCATAGCGCGCCATTAAAGCAGACGGAAAGAGCGGCGGCAAGCACTATGCCGATCCGGGACGCAGGGCATGCGCCGCCCGATATCCGAAAGCGCAGGAAACAGTAAAGTTTTTGCGGCGGATTTTAAGGGGAAAGAAAATGTTTTGCCGCGCCGGACGCCGATGCCGCGCGAAACGATCTGAAGCCTTTTGCCGAATCTGTCCGCTGGTCGCCGGGAAAAGAATTGGACGGCTTTTCGCGCATGTGCGGCAACATGTTGATTTGGCGGAACTTGTTCGGGGCAAGAATCCTTGCGCGCAACGAAAAGCGTTGCGGAAAATCACGGGCAGGCTTTCGCGCGCGGACGCGACAAAAATGCTGCTGAAAACAACCGGCATATATGATAAAATTGACATAGGGTTTTTATGCTGAAAAATATAGCTTTGCCGGTTAGGGCGTGTTTGAAAAATCGCTTTCGGCATATTGCCAAGATAATTTTTCGTTATGTAAGCAAGCATCGACGACATATGCCGGGGCAAACCTGTGAGGCATCGCTGATGCAGCGGAGCGCAAAGTTGTACTCTTCTCAAATCAGAACACTCTTTAAGATTTGCGCGGCAATTTGCCGCCCGGTGCGGCGCAAAACGCAGGCAAATCAAGGTTCGGCGAGGCTTCCGCGCAAAGCGGGGCAGTAAATTGGCCGCAAAGGGGCCGCGATGAATTTTTCAAACGCGCCCCAAGGCGCGAACTATTTTTTCACAATTTAAATACGTAGGAGGGTTGTTTATGGAAAAAAGATTTTTTCAGGCTTTAAAGGACAGGCGCACTTTTTATAATATAAAAAGTGCCTCGCCCATAACCGACAGCCAAATAGAGAACATTTTGCAAGAAGCGGTGAAGTTTTCGCCTTCCGCGTTCAACTCGCAGAGCGCCCGCGCCCTTTTGCTCCTGGGCCGGCACCACCGGCAGCTTTGGGCCATTGTGAAATCCGCTTTGCAAAACATCGTGCCGCCGGAAGTTTTTGCCAAAAGCAAAGAAAAAATTGACAATTCTTTCGCCGCCGGTTATGGTTCCATACTCTTTTTCGAAGATACCGCCGTAATTGAAAACCTGAAAAAGCAGTTCGCTTTATACAAAGACAATTTCCCGGTCTGGGCGCAACAGGCGAACGGCATGTTGCAATTGGCCGTCTGGGCGGCACTGGAGCTGAACGGGCTTGGCGCGTCCCTCCAGCATTACAATCCCCTGATCGATAAAGAGGTCAAGGAAAAGTGGGAAATACCGGAAACCTGGCAGCTTGTGGCGCAAATGCCGTTCGGCGCGCCTTGCGGCGCGCCGGGGGAAAAAGATTTTGTCCCTGTGGAAAAAAGAGTAAAAGTATACAAAGATTCATGAACAAAAAAACCCAAACGGCCATCCTCGCCATCGCCGCCATGAAGCCGGAGGAAATGGCGCAGGCTTCCGCGCTCGTGCAAAACGCCCACGCGTATATTTTAGAAAAGATCGACGAAATAACGGATGGCGCCGTCCGGGACAAACTGCGCGGCCTGTGCGCCAGCCCCGACGATTCTTGTCTGCCGGCCGGCCGGCCGGGGCGCGAGCGGCTTTACCGCTCCTTGCGCGAAGCCGGTTATCTGCCGGAGAAGGTATCTTTTGCCGACTTTCTGCCCGCGCCGGGGAGCGCGCCGATACCGCTCCAGGCGGGGCCGGGCAGCAGCCGCGACAGCCATCACGCCCATCCGGGCGGGCTGGCGCTGCACACGGCGGAAAATTTAAAATTGTCCCTGTCTTTGGCCAAAATACACAAAAAATTGCTCGGCACCGCGACGGACAAGGACATGCTGATCTTTGCCCAAGCGGCGCACGACTTGGCCAAATGCTGGCTGTTTCCCTGCGGCGAGGACGGTTCTTATCCCGGCAAATATAACATCGCCGGCAACGGCGCGCACCACGTTTTCGGGCTGGCCGCCAGCATAAGGCAGGGGCTGCCGCCGGAATTTGTCGTGGCGCAGGCGGCCACCCACGTCAGCCCCGGCGACCCTGGCGCGGCGGAAATTATCGGCGGTTTTTTGCGCGCCGCCTGTTTTATCGTGGAAATTTCGCCGGCGGCTTACGGTTTTTTCGACAAATCGGGCCGGCCGGACTTTGACCCTTTGCGTCTGGAACATTGCTTTAGCTACATGGGCGATCATACCGATGTTTTCAGCGTAAGGCAATACCGGCTGGCCGCCGGGGCGCTGCGGAACCTGGCGGAAAAAGAGTATGGGCTTTCGTCCGCCGAACTTCAAGGCAAAATTTTCAACCAGCTGCGCAACTATGTTTTTTGTTTCCTGGGCCCTGCCAAGGTGTTCCAACTGGCGGGACAGGGCGGCGGCGCCCTGAGCGGGAAAATAGGCACCCTTTTGTCGGCGGTGGGCGGGCACTAAGGCAAAGGCTTCCAAAATATGAGTTTTAAGGGAGCCTTTGCTTTGTCTAAAAATAATTTACTCATACTATGCTTCCTGCCAACTAAAATGTGACATGCTAATTATTATGCGACATGAAGAAACGGTCAAGCTGGCCAACCGGGATTTTCGGCGCCTAACAGGAGCAAAGCGTGCGGCATTTGCGAAACGGTGAGCTCCTGTCGATTTCAGAAGCAGAAAAGCGGCGCAAAGGCAAGCTGCCATAGGTTGCGCAGAAGTCTACGTTTAAAGATTAAAGCATGAATAGTATTGGCGCGATAATTTGCCGTCCTGCGCTTTGTCTCGCGCAGGCAAACCCATAGTTCGGCAAAGCTTCTGGGAAAGCCGGGCGACAAATCGTCCGCAAAGCTCAAAGGCATGACTTCAATCTTATAACAGTATTCCCCTTGCCTACTCCGGGCGGATATTATTTTATATGCGGCCCGGCCGCCAATGTTTGACATGCAGGTTGTGCTATGCCCTATTTTATGATAATGTAAGAATATAAATAATCATCGGTTGCGCGCCTTCGCCGCCTGCGCTCCTGCCAGCGCGGCCGGGAAGGGTTTTTCGGGCAATTGGGTTAATGCTGTTCTCAAATGAAAACCCTCCTTAAAATTTGCGTGATAATTTGCCGCCTTGCGCGGCGCAAAACGCAGGCGGCCCCGTAGGTTAAGCGCGGCTTTGGAGAAAAGCAGGGCAGAAAATTCGCCAAAAGATGGGCGCTGAACGGCAGTGTTAGCAGACTTTATGCAACAAGGCGGAAAATGACGCGGCCGGCTGCCGTGCCATCTGCCAAATTTATTGTAACAGGGGCGATAGGTAATGTGGCAGGTTGTCCATATTGCTAAAAAACGTAGCCAAGCTGAGACCATCAAAACCCTTCTGCAAACGGAGGGGTTTTGGGTGGACATGAAAGAGCTTGACACGGCAGGGTTTGAAATCAGGGTGCTTTCATCGGAAGCGCATGAAGCCGCTGAAATGTTGCATGATTATCAATGTTCTTTAAAAACCGCGTTTGGAAAGGAATCGCAAAAATGAAAAAAACCAAAATTATTTGCACGGTAGGCCCAAGTACGGACAAACCGGGAGTGTTGGAAAAAATGATCGGCGCCGGCATGGATATCGCCCGCTTCAATTTTTCTCACGGCTCGCACGGCGATCATAAAAACCGCGTTGATTTAGTGCGGCAGGCGGCGTCCGCCGCCGGACGGCACATTGGGCTCATGGCCGATACCAAAGGGCCTGAGATGCGGCTGGGCGTGTTTGCCCGGGGCAAGGAAGAGCTTGTGCAAGGCAAGAGATTCGCTCTGACCGCCCGCGATGTTTCAGGGGACGCAAATGCCGTTTCCATTAATTACGCCGGCTTGCCGCGCCTAGTAACCGCCGGCGACGTACTGCTTTTATCGGACGGCCTGATCAGCCTGAAGGTGGACAGTGTTGAAGGCGACACGATCAACACTATAGTTTTAAACGGCGGCGAAATAAGTTCCCGCAAGCGCGTGGCCGCTCCCGGCGTGGCACTTGACTTGCCTTTTTTGTCCGGGCAGGACATGGATGATATTCTTTTCGCCGCGCAAGAAGGCATGGATTTTGTGGCCGCGTCCTTTGTGCAGCGGGCAAGCGATATTTTGGCCATCCGTCGGCTGTTGGAAGAAAACGGCTGCCAAATGGGTTTGATTGCGAAAATTGAAAACGCCGAAGGCGTGAAAAACATAGAGGAAATTATCAAGGTCTCCGATGGCATAATGGTGGCGCGCGGCGACTTAGGCGTGGAAATACCGGCGGAAGAGGTGCCGCTCGTGCAAAAGTCCATTATCAGCATGTGCAATGAAAATTCAACGCCGGTCATCACGGCGACCCAGATGTTAGAGAGCATGATCAACAACCCGCGCCCGACCAGGGCCGAAGCCAGCGACGTCGCCAACGCCATTTTTGACGGTTCCGACGTGATCATGTTAAGCGGCGAGACGGCCTCCGGCAATTATCCGGTAGAAGCGGTGGAAACTATGTCCTCTTTAGCCAAAAGCACTGAAAACGCTTTGCGCTATGACGAATTGGTCGCCGGACGCGGCCATAAACTGCAAAATCCGACCATGACCGACGCCATAAGCCACGCGACCGTACAGGTGGCCCACGAGCTGCGGGTCGCGGCCATTGTCGCCTCTTCCGAGACAGGATACACCGCCAAGATGATTTCCCGTTACCGCTCGCGTTCACGGGTAATAGCGGTAACGCCGCACGAAAAGAGCGCCAGGCGGATGCAGCTTTACTGGGGAGTGGAACCGTTGGTGGGGCCGGCCTCGCAGACGACCGACGGCATGATCGGCGTTACCATAGAAAGCGCGCGCAGCCACGGCCTTGTCCAGGACGGCGACATGGTGGTGATTACAGCCGGCGTGCCTGTAGGCATGGCGGGCAGCACAAATCTCATCAATGTCATTATTGTCGGCAATATACTCATGCGCGGGCTTGGGATCGGCAAAAAAGTAGTTAAAGGCAAAGCTTGCGTCGTCAATTCGGAAAACGATTTGAGCAAATTCAAGCCCGGGGACGTTCTCGTTGTCCGCGAGCTTGAAACTCCGATAGTGTCCTGCGCCTTGAAAGCCTCGGCCATTATCGCCGAAGAGGGCGGCCTTACCTCGCAGGCGGCGATTGTAAGCGTCAGTTACGGCGTGCCGGCGATCGTGGGCGTGGCCGATGCCGCCCTTTTGAAAGACGGGATGAACATCACGGTTGACGCCGCGCGCGGCCTTATATATTACGGCAACGGCAACAAATGACGGAGATTTCGGTCGATGCCCCTGATAAATGTCTACAAGGAATTTAACGCGGGAAAACTGCCGCAAAAGATAAAAAGCCTTAATCGGCAGTTGGCCGCCAATAATGGGCACGATCGCAAACTTACGCTCCGACTGCTTGACGAGATATATTCTTTAGTGTTTTTCTGTTTGGAAAAATCAGACAGGGCGATCCTTTTGGAAAGCGCGGAAACCCTTAAATTGGCTTACGGGACGGCCGGCGGGCCGGAAGGCATCCGCCCGGATGAAGACCTTTATTGGCGCGATCTGTTGCGGGCCGTCGTCGACAAAGATGAATACCAGGCCGTGGAGTATTTTCTGGAAAGCGGCAAAAACTTGCTTAAGATATTGCCCGGCCGGCGGGAAGCCGTCATTGAGACGCTTAAAATAACCGCCGGCGCGTCCATGTCAGGCGGCAATTTCTTTATTGGCGCGCGCGCTTTTGCCCTGCTCATCTACTGCCTGCCCAAATTTGCCGGCACGGACAGCCCGGCGGCCAGGGCGGCCGTCGATTGTTGCCGCGCCATTGGCGCGGCGGCCATAGCCGCAGGTGAAGAAGCCTTTTTCCGCGAAATCTGCGTCGCGCTCGCCAAAAATCTGCCAGCTGACATCAGCGGGGAAAAACAGTGCTGGGACAGACTTTTTTCGTCATGGTTGGGTTTGGCTTTAGCGGGAAAATCAAAGGAGAACCTGAAAAACTGGCAAAAAATCTTTGCCGTTTACTGCCGGGCGCGTCCCCGCTCCCCTGCGGATTTCTTCGCGGGCCTCATCAAAACGGCCTCCCGCTTTGCCGGGAAAACAGACGATGCCTTGTTAAAAAAACTGTTGGATTGCATAGCCAGACGGACTGCCCTAAACGGAGCCCATGACGACTATGTGCCGGCGGCGCAGGCTTTATGCGCCGCTTACAAAGCCGCTTTTGTCGAACTCGGCTGGGAACGGGCCATTTTTGTTTATCAGTGTTTGTTTTTGGCGGCTTTGCACATAGCCGGACGGCTGACGGCGGGCAAAGAAACGCCCGCGGACATGTTCGGCGCGCTGGCGGCAATCGTGGAGGAAGTCGTCCGGACGGCGGGCATTGCCATGCGGGATTTGTCGCGGCAGGACGATCTTTTGTTATTGCTTGCCTGGCGCGAACATTTTTGCCATAAAAGCCGGAGCGCGGCCAGCCGCAAACGCATAGAGGCTTTCGGGCTGCTGCTGGCCGATGGATGGAAACGGAACAATGCCGCAAGGTCGGCTGTTTGCGGTGATTTGTTGGAAAAATTTTATTGCTGACCAAAGTTACGCTAAAGTTCTTTTAGGAGGGTATATGGACGGCCTTTCAGACAAGTACGAAAATCTCCATGTTTTCTCAGGCACTTCGCATCCCGCCCTGGCGCGCGAAATAGCCGCGCACATCGGGGTGGGCGTCCGCGCGGCGGTTGTGCAAAGGTTCAACAACGGCGAAGTGCAGGTCCTGCTCGGCGACAACGTGCGCGGCAAGGACGTTTTCGTTTTGCAAACTTTTTCCGCGCCGGTCAATGAGATGATTATTGAGCTTTTAGTCATGATTGACGCTTTCAAACGCGCGTCGGCCGGCAGCGTAACTGCGGTAATCCCTTACTACGCCTACAATCGGCAGGACAAAAAAATACATGACCGCGACCCGATAGCCGCCAAGTTGGTGGCAAACATCATAGTGGCGGCAGGCGTCGACCGCATAGTAACTATGGATTTACATTCCGGGCAGTTGGAAGGGTTCTTCGATCTGCCAGTTGAACACATATCGTCGGAGGATCTGCTGTCAGGCCACATCGAGAAATATTTCGGCTGGCGCAGCGATGAAATTACCGTTGTGTCGCCGGACATGGGCGGGGTAAGGCGGGCCCGGCACACGGCCGAACGCTTAAAATGCCCGCTGGCGATCCTGGACAGGCGCCGCCCCAAGCCGGACATGGCGGTAATCACGGACATTGTCGGCGAGGTAAAAGGCCGGATAGCCATATTGATTGACGACTCCATAGACACGGCCAGTTCCATCGTGGAAGGCGGCAAAGCCTTAAAAGAGGCCGGCGCGCGCGACATATACGCGTGCTGCGTCCACGCCGTGTTAAGCGGCGATGCGGTAGATCAACTGAACAGGTCTGACGTTAAAGAGATTATCGTTACGGACACCATCCCTTTGCCCAAAGAAAAAC
>JAISLQ010000042.1 GCA_031290885.1 Acidaminococcales bacterium | reverse complement strand
GGGATGCGGTCTATGAAACTGTGAAAACAGCTTATGAAGACCTCATGGGACTGAACTTTGAACTGCGCCTTGTTAACGAAACGCAGGAAAAAGACCGGGAATTAACGGGGCTTTGCCACAGCCTGTTTTCCCGGCGCGGCGGCCAGGCGCCGCCCGGCGGCGCGGTAAAAATAAAAAAATACGCCAACAGGCGACAGGAAATGCAGGAAGCGGTAGCCGACATCAAAAATCGGGTCGCGCTGGGCGCGTCGCCAAGCGATATTTTATTGGTTACGCGCAGCTTGGCGCTTTACCCCGGACTGCGCCGCGAATTCATTCTGGCAGGGCTTCCCGTGTCCCTGCCGGAGACGGTGCGCCTGTCGTCGCAGCCTGCGGCCAGGTTTGCCGACGCTTTTTTGCAGATAGGCGCGGGCGAGGCGAAAGAAGGCTTGAAAAAACTTTTTTCTTCATACGTCCTGAAAGAATATTGGCAGATGGACACGGAAAAAATAAACTGTTTGCTGGAGGAAAATTATCTGGCCGACCTCCCGGCGGCCCAAAGGCTCATTTTGGGCGCTTTTTGCGGCGACGAGCGGCAATGCGCCCTTTTAGAAAGCTTGTTCGCGCGCTGCGCCAATCTGCCGCGCATAGCCGAGGTGCCGGTTTTCGCGCGGGCGCTTTCCGATTTTCTGCTCTATTTTTTTTCGCCTGTCCGTTTAGGCCAGTTGTACAAAAACGGGCTTTTGGATTTCGCGCGGCTCAAACTGCTGGCCAGCGGCGAAGAAGAAACCTTGAAAGCGATAGAACAACTGACCGCCGACTGCGAAGCGGCGGGCGGGGAAAAGCAGCCTGTAACGGCGGGGGACTACCGGCGGCTGTTTTTGCGGAGCGTAGGGGATACAACGATTGTCCTGCGGCCGGGAGATGGCGATGGGGCGCGCGTGGCGGATAACTGCCGCGAATTAGGCGGTTCCTGCCGCCATGTTTACATAATAGGCCTCAAAGAAGGGGAATTTCCGGCCTTTGCGCCGGAGAACTGGCTTTATGACGATGCCGAGCGTATTCGCCTGGCGCAGCTCGGTTTTTTGCCGTCCGCCGACAACGCGGCGCGGGAAGAACGGTTTTTCTTTTTCAATTGCGTAAAAAGGGCGCGGCGCAGCCTCTGGCTGTCAGCCAGCATTGCCGGCGGGGAAATAATTTCCTCCTATTTGGAAGAAGCGGCAAGGGCGCTTCCCGGCCTCACGCTTTCAGAGCGGCCTGCCCGCGCCGTGCTGCCCGCTCCCGATTTTGTGTCCAATGAGGATGTTTTGGCATCCCTGCTGATTGACCAAAAGATACAGGAGCCGACCGCCCGAACATGGCTCGATGGTTACTTGGGCCGCGATTTCAACGAGCGGCTGGCCGGGGAACTGCCCCGGCGCGCCGGCGTTTACGCCGGGTGCGCGGCGGGCGCCAAAGAAAATATCAATGCCCTGTTCGCGCTCTCCTTTACCGCCAGCTTGCTTGAAAACTACGCCTTGTGTCCTTTCAAGTTCCTGCTGGAACAAGTCTGGCGCCCTTACGACCGGCCGCCGGCCGGGGACGGCATGGCGCTTGGGTTGCGGGGCGGCCTTTATCATGCGTGCCTTAGAAATTTTTTGCAAAAATATATCGGCCGCCGGTTGACGGCCGAGGCTCACCCACGGTTGGAAAAGGAACTGTCCGCAGATTTTGACGACATTTTGCGGGAGTATGCCGCAAAAGGCATTTTGGCGCAGACCTGGCTGACCGGGCGGGAATGCGCGGACATGAAAGAATATCTTAAAGACTGGTTGGCGGCTGAAATAAATTACCAGGAGTTTAGCGGCGCCTTCCATCCTTTCCGTTTGGAATGGAAGTTTGATAAACAGCCTTTGACGCTGCCGGTACAGGCGGGCGAAGCAAAGATAACCGGCCGGATAGACCGCGTGGACACCGATGGTGGCGCTTATTTCGTTACAGACTACAAGCTTGGCAATTTCCCCAAAAGGGCCGACATCGAAGAGGGGCTTGATCTGCAAATGCCCGTATATCTTTTGGCGGCCGAGCGGTTTTTCGGGCCTACGCTGGGCGGCGGCTATTTCTCTATAGAAAACGCCGGGCGCGGCGGCGGGTTTTGGTTAAAAACCGCTGAAAAAAAACTGCCTTTTGCCAAGGCAAACACTAAGCAAAAAACTATGGGCGACGACTGGCAAGAATACCGAAAAATGTTCATTGGCCGCCTGACGGCAATCATTGACGACATATGCGCGGGAAACTTTCCGCCGCTTCCGGGCGGCGGCGTATGCCCCGGCTGGTGCGCCGGGCTGGCCGTCTGCCGCAAAGGACGGAGCGGCACGGGGGAAACAGATGCAGGAATATACGCCTGAACAAGAAAAGGCGATAAACAGCATAAACGTCAATACGGCGGTGGTAGCCGGCGCGGGTTCGGGCAAGACCAGGGCGCTGGTCGAACGCTACCTCGGCCTTGTGTCCGGCGGCGTTGACTGCCGCCGTATTTTGGCCATAACCTTTACGGAAAAGGCGGCGGCGGAAATGGCCGGGCGCATCCGTGCGGAAATGGCCGGGCGCGCCGAAGGGGACGCCCGGACGAACGGGACGGCGGGCGAGGCGAACTGGCGCAAGCAAAAGGAGTTCTTGCCCAGGGCTTATATTGGCACGATTCACGGCTTGTGCGCGGGGATCATCCGCGCCAACCCGATGGCCGCCGGCGTTGACCCGGACGTCAAAATACTGGACGAAAGCAGGGGGCGGCTGATCGCGGCGGAAGCGGCGCGCAACGCCTTTGCCCGGCTGTTGCCGGACAGCGCCGCCTTCGCCGCTTTATGCGAAGAATACGGTTATTACCGTTTGTTGCAATACGTAAAAAGCATCATGGACAAATTTACCTTTGCAGAAACGGCTGACGCGGGTTTCCCGGACAGGCTGGCCGCCGGCTGCCATGGCGCGCGTGGGCGCCTGGGGGCGGCCAAACGGGATTTTTTGGCGGCGCTCTTGGAACTGTTGGCCGGCGCAGACGGATTAAAGGCATCGAAAACGTCCGCCGCGCTTACGGAAATAAGCGACAGCTTGGAAACGGTCAAAAAAGCCCTTGTTTCTTTGCCTGACGATCAGGGCGCTTTGCGCTTTGTCGATGGGCTGGTCGGCAAACTGCGCAAGCAGAGCAAGGCCAAACTGTTAATAGAAGGTGTCAAAGCGGCTTGGGAAAACGTCGTCGGCGGCTGCCGCGATTGCCGGGCGCTGGACATCATGCCTTGCTGGGCGCGGATAATAAATTCCTGCGCCGGGGAATTGGCGCTTCAGAAAAAGCGGCTGGGAGCGTTGACCTTTTCCGACCTGGAAAGCTTGGCGCTGAAAATCCTCAAAAACGACAAAGTTTTGCGCGGCAAATACATGGACAAATACCGGCATATAATGATCGACGAGTTCCAGGACACCAACCGGGCGCAAAAAGAGATCGCCTATCTGCTGGCCGGGGGCGACGCGGAAATTTTGCATGGGAACAAGCTGTTTATCGTCGGGGACGAAAGGCAGTCCATTTACCGTTTCCGGGGGGCGGACGTCAGCGTTTTCGCCCAGGCGCGCCAAGACATTTTAAGCGGCGGCGGATCGCAAATAGAGCTTTTGGACAACTTCCGCTCGCGGGCGGAAATCATCGCGGTTTGCAATCATCTTTTTTCCTCGCCCGTACCGGGCTTGGAAAACATGAAATATAAACCGATGCGCGCCGGAAGGGCTCAGGAAAAAGCGGCAGGCGAGCCGACGGAAATTCTCGCGTCTACCGAAGCGGCGAAATTTCTCGCGTCCGCCGAAACGGCGCCGCTTCAGGCGTCCGGCGAAACTACGGACGGCGGCCATGCGGCGGAAGCGGCGGCGATCGCCCAAAGACTGTGTCTCTTGCGCGATGAAGGGTTCACTTTTGCCGACATGGCCATACTCTTGCGCGCCCGGACACACCTTGCGGCTTATACGGAGGCGTTGGAAGCGGCCGGCGTGCCGTACAGCCTTCTTGACGGGCAGGGCTTTTTTAAAGCGGCGGAAATAACCGACATGCTCAACCTGCTGCGCTTTTTGGACAACAGTTTGCGGGACCTGCCGCTTTTGGGCTTGTTGCGCGCGCCCTTTTTCGGGCTGGATGACTGCGCGATAACTTTGCTCGCCCTTTCCGCCGGCGAAGGGTCTTTCTGGCAGAAACTGAAAAACTTTCCTTGCGCCAATCTTTCGTCCGGGCAAAGACAACTGGCGGAGCGGGCGGCGGCAATTTTGGAAAATCTCCTGCGGGCGGCGCGTATTTTGTCCATAGGGCCTTTGCTGCGCGCCGTCATAGAAGAATTGCGCCTGCTGCCGCTTTTTTTGTCCTACCCTGACGGCCGGCAAAAATACGCTAACGTAGAAAAATTTGTCGACATGGCGTTTGCCTTTGAACAGGATGCCAACGGCGGGCTGGGGGAATTCATCGCTTATATCGACGGCCTGCTGGACATCGAGGCGCGCGAGGGATTGGCGCAGTTAGAGGACGAGGGGAGCGACGCGGTCAAACTGCTGACCATCCACAAAGCGAAAGGGCTGGAGTTTAAAGCCGTCGTGCTTGCCGACTGCGGGGCGGCATTTCCTGCGGACCGGAGTTCCTTTTTTTACGGCGAGGAATACGGTTTGGGCATAAAAGTCCGCTGCGGCGGCAAATTGCAGCCAACCGGGTGTTTCGACAAAGCGCGGGAAAGCGGCAAAAACAAAAACCTGCAAGAGGCGCGCCGGCTGCTTTATGTGGCCATGACCCGCGCCCGGGACAAACTTATCATAAGTGCCGACAAAGTCAAAAACCCAAGCTGGCTGCAATGGATCAAAAGCAGTTTTGAAAACGAAGGCGATGGCTTTTTGCGCGGCGGCGAAGCCAAAATACGGCTGTGGGAAAACGCCGTTATGCCGACTGTTTGCGGCAAAGAAGGAGAAATAAAAGAAGGGGCGCAAATTATCGCGTCGGCGTCCGTTCAAAAAGATTTCGCAAAACTATTGCGGCAAACGCGCCCCATAAATTGGCAAAGCCAAAACCGGCTGTCTTTTTCCGCGACCGCCCTGCACGATTACCGGCACTGCCAGAAACTGTTTTATTATAAATATATAGCCGCCCTGCCCGAACAACAACCGTCCGGACGTAATGGCGAGACGGCGCGCCCGGGCGGGTTATCGGCAAGGACGGAGGGGTTGATCGCCCACTCCGTCTTGGCCGAATTAGGGGAATACACCTTCCCGGAAGCCTTGGACAGGGCTTGCGCGAAACATCTTGGCGCGGGCGGCGGCGCGGAACGCGACAACATCGCGCAATGGCTGTCGCTCTACATAAACCATCCGCTTTGGCGGGAAGCGGCGGCAAGGGAAACTATGCGCGAAGTGGGGTTCAGGCTGCCGCTTTTGACTGGCAGCGGCGGCCCTTTATGGTTTTCCGGCAGCATAGACAGCCTGTCCTTTGACGGAAATGACGGCCTTTGGCTGACAGACTACAAGACGGACAGGGAATTTGCGGGCAAGGCGGAAAAATACGCGCCGCAGATGATGGTTTACGCGCTGGCCGCAGAAATGCTGTATCCGGGGCGCAAAACGGCAAAGGCGCAACTGCATTTCATCAGGGAAAGGACGAGCGTGGAGGTTGACATAACAAACGGGCGCTCCCGCTTAATCGAAGCCATACGGGAACTGTGCGGCGAAATAACGGGCAAAACCAAAGAAGATGACTTCGCTGCGGCCAGCGGTTGGTGCGGGCTGTGCGGTTACAATTGGGTTTGCGCCGGGGAAAAATAAAATGCGCCGAAAGGGCAAAACGCCAAGGACCTTTCGGCGCGGGAATCACAAACAGTTAGCAGGCTTTCCCGTAAGCGCTTTTATAGCTCAATCGTCGAGCCCGGTTTCATGACCAAAACCTTGCCGGCGGCATTGCGCTCGACCAGCGCTTTGAATTTCTCCGGATCTTGTTTGATCGGCGGCCAAGTATCGTAGTGCATGGGAATTATTTTCTTGGCTTTCAGCATCCCGGCCGCCAAGGCGGCGTCTTCCACTCCCATGGTGAAATTGTTGCCGATCGGCAAGAGCGCATAGTCGATTTTCTCTAATTTGCCCAAAAGCTCCATGTCGCCGAACAACCCCGTGTCGCCGGCAAAATAAACAACCGTCCCCTTAAAGTCAACGACAAAACCGCAGGCGTGCCCGCCCGGTATGCCGGAACCATGGAAAGCCAAGGTTACGCGCACGTAGCCGAAAGGGAAGGCGATTTTCCCGCCGATGTGCATAGGGGCGGCTTGGCAGCCGTCTTCGGACACTTTGTGGCAAACCTCGGCGGTCGATATGACGGTCGCGCCGCAACGCTTGGCGATCGCCACCGTGTCGCCGATATGGTCGAAATGACCGTGGGAAACCAAAATGTAGTCCGCCGCCACCTCGTCCGGTTTGGCGACATTAAAAGGGTTGTCGGTCAGAAAAGGGTCAAAAAGCAACGCAACAGTTTCATCCCCTAAGCCAAAGCAAGCATGGCCGTAAAACTTTAGCGTTTTCACATGCATCACTCCTTTTGCCGGTTTGCGGCGGGAACCTTCCCGCCCGTGGCCGCTAGGCCGATTGTCCTGGCTTTTAGGCATATCTTGCCCCCTATATGCCCTATTATGCTACAAAAAGCGATTTAATTCAATGCTTTTGCCAAGATAAAACCAAAAACGCCCCGTGCCGCTGCCGCCGCCAAAACAAATGGTTTGAGGCGCTCGTTAAATATGGGCAAATCCGGCGGCTGGCCGGAGCGGGCGCGGTTACGCCGATTCGATTTGGCAGGCGAACCCGGCATCCTCAATTGCCCGCACAGTTTCGGCGATGCTTTCTCCGCCCGCCGTCAGGTAGCCGGAAGCAAAAACCGAGTCCGCGACGGAAAAAAGCTCTTTTTCCCAGCCTTTCAGGTAGACCTCCCGGCCGCCGGCGCAGCGGATGTCGCAGGTCGGCAGGAGCAGCCTGGCCAGGCAAAGGACTTTTAGACAATATTCCGGCGTGAGCCGGGAAGTGTCCGCGCCCCCCAGGGGCGTGCCCGCAATGGGAATGAGAAAATTTATCGGCACGGAACGAGGATCTATCGCCTGTATCTCCAAAAGCATATCGGCAACATCTTCGCTTTCTTCGCCCAAGCCAACAATGCCGCCGCAGCAAATTTCAAACCCCAGTTCTTTCAACATGGCGATATTGGCGATCCTTTCATCGTAAGTATGGGTCGTGCAAATGTGAGGATAAAACCGCCGGCTGCTGTTAAGGTTGTGGTTTATCCTGTCCACTCCGGCCTCTTTAAGCATTTTTGCCTGCCGTGGGGTCAAAAAGCCGATGCTGCAGCAGATGTGGGTACGGTTTTCCTTCTTTATTTTGCTGACAAACCCGGCGAATTCTTCTATTTCCGCGTCGCTGAACCTTATGCCGCTAAGCCCTATGCAATGGCGGGACAGTTTTCCCGCACTGACAGCGCGGCTGTCGGCCAGTAACTTTTCATACGGGACGAGCCGGTACTTTTCTATATCCGCCCGCGCCTTGCCGGACTGCGCGCAATAAGCGCAGTTTTGGGAACAGTCGCCGCTTTTGGCGTTTGTAAGCAGCTGGATTTTTACCGTATCGCCTTTGTATTTTTTCCTCAGGGCGTAAGATTGGGCGAGCAGGGCGGGCAGCCCGGACGTCGGCAGGTTCAGAATGGAAAGCGCGTCCCGGCGGGAAAGGCGCTCGGTCGAAAATAGCATAAATGTACACCCCCACAGAATCCTCTTAGGTAAACCATAAAGCAATAAATGGTTTACCTAAATTATAACACAAGCACCCAATTGTGTCAAAACCGGCGAACGCCGGTTCAATCCGTTAGGGTATAGCAGCGGCGATTTTTTTGCCCTTGTCGGCAGGGAATGGTATAATCATGGTAATATGCATTAATTCAAGAGGTGTGCTATGACAAACGGGAGCGCCCTGGAATATTGGGCGGGCCTTTTGGCGGTGATATTGGCGGTGGCATCCCTTGGCGTTTACGCGGCCGGAAAAGTACGCACGGCCGACGATTTTGCCTTGGCCGGCCGCTCCTCCGGCGTGCTGATGGTAATGGGCACGATCGTCGGCACGGCGGTAGGCGCGTCTTCCACCGTGGGGACGGCGCAATTGGCTTTCAAGGCCGGCATAAGCGCCTGGTGGTTCTGCCTTGGCTGCTGCGTCGGTTTTGTCATCATGGGCTTTTTATATGTGAAACCGCTTTATTTCAGCCGGCAGACAACGGTTTCCCAGTTTCTCGGCCTGGCCTACAACCAGGGCGCGGGCATTATGGCAAGCGTCTTTTCTGCCCTCGGCATATTTTTTAGCGCCGCCGCCTCGTCGCTTGTGCTTATCCCCATGCTGGCGTCCTGTTTTTCCGTAAGCATGGAAGGCGGGCTGGCCATCACGTTCATTTTGATCGTTTTGTACGTAGCTTTCGGCGGCGCGTGGGCGACCGGGCTTGTCGGCGTATTCAAGGCCGGGCTGTTGTACATAGTTTTGGGCGTGTGTTTTTTCGCCGCGCTGAAAAAAGTCGGCGGCCTGTCGCCTATTTTGACAGAATTCCCATCCGTTCCTTGGTTTACCCTCTTCCCGGACGGATTTTTCACCAACTTGGCCGCCGGCGCGTCCACGGTCATCGGCGTCATGAGTACGCAGACCTATATCCAGGGCATGTGTTCGGCCAAAAATGAGCGGGCTGCGCGGCTTGGCATGTTGTTTTCCGGGCTGTTCACACTTATTTCGGCCTTGCCCGCCATCTGGATCGGGTTTTTCATGCGCAGGCTGCACCCTGACATAGCGCCGATTGATGCCTTGCCGTTATTCATTATGACCTATCTGCCGGAATGGTTCGCCGGAGTGTCCGTCGGCATGCTGATCATCGCCGCAGTTGGCTCGGCCGCCGGCCTGATTCTCGGCATGAGCACCATCGTCAGTTCCGACATCATCAGCCGCCTCCTGCCGCAATTTTGGCAAAAGAACAAACTCTTGTCCAACCGCGCCGCCCTTTTCGCCATTACCTTCGGCACGCTTTTGTTTACCTACCGCAACAACGGCGCGCTCGTCCTTGACTGGACCATCCTTTCCATGTGCCTGCGCGGCGCGGGAGTTTTCATTCCCTTGTGCGCGGCTCTTTTTTGGCCGGGGCTGTTTTCGCCGCGCTACGCCGCCGCCGCGATTGCCGGCGGCTCCCTGAGCGCCCTTTTATGGCGAATATTGTTCCCCTCCACCTTGTCGCCGCTCTATCCGGGCATGTTGGTAAGCGCCGTGTTCATGGCCATCGGCTATTGGAAAAGGCAGGATGCCGGTTCGGCGGGTTAACCGCCGAACCGGCGGAAAATAAGTAACCCGGGCGGATTGCTGATGGTTCAGCGCTCGGGTTCCAACATTCGGAGGAAATTAATTTGCGAAAAATACTTATCTTTCTTGTCATGGCCGCCACGGCCTTGGGAACGGTTGCCGTAGCGCAAGCCAAAAAGGCTCCCGCCCAAAGACCGGAAGCGAAACTTACTATTGCCGGGCCGCCTCTGGCATCCGAAGAACAGGCGGTCAAGTTTATAAAAAAATCCAACCCGGGCGCGAAACTGAACTGCACGGTGGAAGAAATCGTGCGCCTTTACTATAAGGAAGCCGGGAACGAAGGCATAAGGCCGGATGTCGCCCTCAGCCAGGCACTTTTGGAAACAGGCTTTTTCCGTTACGGTGGCGACGTAAAGTCGGCGCAGAACAATTTCTGCGGGTTGGGCAGCGTGGGCGGCGGCGCGAAAGGATATTCTTTCGCCACGCCCGCGCTGGGCGTGCGCGCGCATATACAGCACCTTTTGGCCTACTCTAGCAAAAAAGCCCCCAAGGCCGCTATCGTTGACCCGCGCTATAAAACGGTAAAAGGCATGCCGAATATTTTCGGCGTTTGTACAACCTGGCATGATTTGAACGGCCGTTGGGCGCAAGCGGGCATACCCTACGGCGAGCGGATACTTGACATCCACCGGCGCATGCTGCAAACGGAGCCCAAAGGCAAGCCGCCGGCACGGACGGAAGAACCTCGCGGGGCCGATCCGGAAAAAGAAAAGGCCGAAAAGAAGAAAAAATCGAGGAAAAAGAAAGAAAAGGAAAGGGCGGAAACCGGCAGCGAGCAAGCGATTAGCAGCCGCGTCCGGGAGATACTGAAAACTGTCGCTAAAAGATAAATTTTCAGGAACCTCTGACAACTCTCGTTGCCGGGAGCAGTCTGTCAAAGGGATTTGTCACGGGAAATTATAAATTTTCATGCACGCGCATAGTTGCGTATCGCTCACTCGGCGGATTTCGTGCAATATTCAAATTTCATGCAGTCATAGGTATAATAGTTATACAATTTGGGGCTTGACGAACTGAGTGTTTTGTGACATGGCTTCAACGGATGTTTATAGGAGGTGCGCGAGATGATACGCTCATTGGAAATGTTCTGTGGTACGGGCGGGTTGGCTCTCGGTCTGCATCAAGCGGGATTTCAGCCAACCGCTCTCTTGGAGTGGAACAAGGATTCATGCGATAACATCAGGGCGAATATAGCGAACGGACATGCGGGCGTTGAGGATTGGAACGTGGTCCAAGTCGACGTTCGCTTTGCGCGTTACTCTGACTATGGCACGGGTGTGCAATTTGTTACGGGCGGACCGCCGTGTCAGCCTTTTTCGCTCGGAGGCAAGCACAAAGCTCACGCCGATGTTCGCGATATGTTTCCCGAGGCTGTCAGAGCCGTTCGAGAGCTTCAACCGCAAGGTTTTATTTTTGAGAATGTGAAAGGTTTGCTGCGCAAATCGTTCAGTACGTATTTCAACTACATACTGCTCCAACTCTCTCATCCCGAAATCGTTGCGGGCGCGGATATGGATTGGATGGAGCATTTGAAATTGCTCGAAGAATATCACACATTTGGTTCGCGTGACGGGTTAGAGTATAACGTGGTGTTTCGTCTTGTGAACGCCGCCGATTATGGTGTTCCACAACAGCGTCATCGCGTGGTTATTGTTGGGTTTAGAAACGACTTCGACGCGCATTGGTCGTTCCCGGAACCTACGCACAGCAAATCTGCTCTCAACTACGCTCAGTTTACGGACGGTTCATATTGGGACGAACATAAAATTGCAAAGAGCAAAAGACCGCCAGCAAAACAAATGCACCTCGACGCAAAACCGACGCTTAAACGGTGGCAGACCGTCCGCGATGCAATTGCGGGACTGCCTGACCCACGAAGCAAAGCATCAAAGGACTTCGTTAATCACGACTTTCGAGATGGCGCAAAGCCTTATGCAGGCCATTTGTCAATTCCCAAAATATTTGCGAAATACGGGAAATATAGTAAACTAACGGCAAATGTCGGGATGGCCGCACAGGGGGCGGGATGTGGCGTTTGTATAGAGCGTGAATAAAAAAAGGG
>JAISLQ010000041.1 GCA_031290885.1 Acidaminococcales bacterium | reverse complement strand
AGATATGGCATGAGCCTGACGGACGCCATCAACATATTCATCTATCAATCCCGAAATGTAGGAGGGTTGCCGTTCAATTTGCGCCGGGAAGTTAAAGAATTCTCGCCAGAGACCAAATCCACCGCCACTGAGCTTCGTGGCAAGTATAAAGGCGTACTTTCCACGGATGATTTTATGGTTCAAAAGCAACATGAAAAGGAGTTCGAAGCGTGAATCCAACTCCCAAATATATTCTAGACTCCTGCGCTTTAATTGCGTATCTGAACGATGAGCCTGGTGCGGATATTGTTTCCAACTTTTTAGAGCAAATGGAGAACCGTTTTGTGTCCCTGTTGCTGCACAAAATCAATCTGTTAGAGGTTTATTACGGTTATTACAGGGAACGTGGAAAATCTCTTGCTGATGAAATGCTTGAAGATGTATTAAACAGCGGCGTTCAAATACTTGGCGATATCTCAAACGACATGCTTATGGAAGCAGGCCGCTTTAAAGGCTCGTACTCCATTTCGCTTGGAGATGCCATTCTTTTGGCGGTGGCGTCGGTAAGCGGTTCTGCTGTGCCGACTTGCGACCACCATGAGTTTGATGTGGTCGAAAAAGCAGAAATGATCGCCTTTGAATGGATACGCTAACAAGTCATTCTCTCCCTATCAACGATGAAGATAAAAAGAGTATCTCTTATGTTGTGTTATCGAACAATATAAAAAAGAACGCCTCTTTACTTGGGCGTCCCTTTTGATTTTTTATCGTACCTACCGCTTGCCTCTGCCTAAAAAGTATGAATATCACGGAGCTTCTTGGTGGTTCTATATGGCACGTATCTGTCGAGAACCTGTATATTGCCTGAGTGCGAAGTTTGATTTGAGGTATAATAATATAATCGTTTAGGAGTTAGAGGTGTTTCTGAAATGGAATACAAGCAGGCAATTAAAGAATACTTGGACTTGGAACGTTCGATACTGTCAAAGATTGACGCCGACGCAATAGGCGTCGTGATGGACGCGCTTGATGCGGCGCGGAAACGCGACGGAACTGTTTACATATTCGGAAACGGCGGTTCGGCAAGCACGGCGTCACACTTTGCAAATGACTTCAACAAGGGGCTTTCGGAGCATTTGGAGCAACCGTTCCGATTTGTATGCCTTAACGATAACATTGCAACCATTTTGGCCATAGCCAACGATATAAGCTATGACGCGATATTCGAGTTTCAGCTTCGCGGGAAAGTAACCGAAAAGGATCTTGTGATAGGCATTTCCGGGAGCGGCAATTCGCCTAATGTGCTCAAGGCCATCGAACTGGCAAAGTCTGCGAATGCGCTGACAGTAGGTATCACAGGATTTGGCGGCGGCAAACTGGCGGAACTGGCCGACGTCTCGCTTAACGTGCCTGTGATGAGTATGCAAATAACGGAGGATGTACATATGATTTTTGACCATTTGATGATGGCCGTGTTTTATGAGGTTCTGTGCGGCATCAGCCATATTAAGGAGCTTTAGCGGCAATAGATGATAATCGTTCGAACTCCCACTCGTGTCAGCTTTTGCGGCGGCGGGAGCGATTTACCCGGGTTCTATAAAAAGCATGGCGGAACGGTGTTGTCGGCGGGGTTGAGCCGGTACGTCTATCTGTCAATCCACCCGTATTTTTATCCGAATCGGCTTATATGCAAATACTCGAAGAGCGAGCTTGTAAATGATCCGTCCGAACTGGAGCACCCGATTTTCCGCGTACTGTTGGGGCAATTCGGCATAAACGGAGTGGAGATTACCAGTACCGCCGATATCCCGGCGGGGACTGGGCTTGGTTCGTCAAGCTCATTTACCGTGGGGCTGCTGCACACGCTTTACGCGTATACCAGCAAGTATGTATCGGCTGATTCGCTTGCCGCCGAAGCGTGTCATACGGAGATAGATCTGCTCGGCGAGCCCATCGGCAAGCAAGACCAGTACGCGGCGGCGTTCGGCGGGCTGAATGTCTACCGATTCAATAAAGACGGAAGCATTGCCGTGGAGCCCGTGATACTGTCGCCGGAAGCATACGAGCGTATGGAACGCAATCTGCTGATGTTTTACACGGGGGATTTGCGGTCAGCGTCGCAAATCCTTTCGGAACAAGGCAAAAATGTCGCGTCGGATTGCGAGAGAGAAGCGGCGCAGCTTAAAATCAGTAAACTGACTGATGAGTTGCACAGGGAACTAATCCGCGATAATATTGACTCGCTTGGCGGCATATTGCACGCGAATTGGGAACAGAAGCGCAAGCTCGCGAGCGGAATAACCAATCCGTTTATAGACAAAGCGTATGAGACCGCGGTGTCCGCGGGCGCAATGGGCGGCAAGCTTCTCGGCGCGGGCGGCGGGGGGTTTTTGCTGTTCTATGTGCCGGAACACAGGCATAACGCGGTGAAAAACGCGCTGTCCGATCTGACCTATATGGAGTTTGGGTTCAGCAGAAGCGGCTCGACCGTAATATATGTCGGCGATAAGCCGAAAAGGAGTCTGGCATGAAAATTTTATTGGCAGGCGGCGCAGGCTTTATAGGCAGCCACCTGACCGACGCTCTGCTTGAACGCGGCGACAGCGTGGTGTGTGTCGACAACCTGTGCCTTGGCAGCGAGGATATGATACGGCATTGCCGCGGCAACCCGGATTTCACGTTTTGCGCGTTTGACATCTGCGACGCCGCAAAACTTGACGAGGTATTCGATGAACACAAGTTCGACCGGGTATGCCACCTTGCGGCGAACTCCGACATTCAGAAAGGCGGCAAAGATCCAAGCATAGACTATCGCAACACATTTTTCACCACTGTGACGCTGCTTGACGCGATGCGCAAGCATAATGTGAAAGAGTTGCTGTTTTCCTCCACTTCCGCAGTGTACGGCGACAAGAGAGAGATGCTCAAAGAGGACACAGGCGATTTACGGCCGGTGTCCTACTACGGCGCGGCTAAGTTGGCGTCAGAGGCGTTCATCTCCGCGTATGCGGCTATGAACGATTTAAAGGTCAATGTCATCCGTTTCCCGAATGTCGTGGGGCCGCGGCTGACACACGGCGCAATATATGACTTCGTCGCGAAGCTGCGAAAAAATCCGAGAGAGCTTGAAATTCTAGGCGACGGCAAGCAGGAGAAGCCGTATATCTACGTTTCTGACTTGATTGACGCAATGCTGCTGCTAAAGTACGAGCCGGGCGTAAGCGTATTTAACGTCGGGGTCGGCACATCCACGACCGTCAAACGCATAGCGGACATCGTGTGCGATGAGATGGGCTTGAAGGACGTAGAATATAAGTTCACGGGAGGTTCGGTCGGTTGGCCCGGTGATGTCCCTAAGTTTCAGTACGACTTGTCAAAGATACACGCTGCGGGCTGGATCGCGAAATATACTTCTGATGAAGCGGTCAGGCTCGCGGCGAGGCGTTTCTTATGAGCTTTGTGAAGGCAGCCGTCCTCGCCGGGGGCAAAGGCACTCGCATCGGGCAATTATTTCCGGATTTGCCGAAGCCGATGATGCCGGTGTGCGGAAAACCGTTGCTGCAGTGGCAAGTGGAGTCGCTGGTAACACAGGGTATCCGCGATATTACGCTGATTATTGGTTATAAAGCCAATGTTATTCGCAATCACTTCGGCGACGGCAAAAGGTTTGGCGCGCGGATCGGCTGCATCTTCGAGAAAGAACCGCTGGGAACCGGCGGGGCGTTGACGCTGTTGCCGCGTGAGGATACGCTGATACTGTTCGGAGACGTGTATTGCGATGTGGATTATTCAAGGTTTTTCGCGTTCCACAAAGAACACGGCGCTGAAATAACGCTGTTCGCTCACCCGAACAGCCACCCGCACGACAGCGATATTGTCGTGACAGACGGCGAAAACAGGGTTGTCGCATGGAAGTCCAAAAAATACAGACAGCGCGGCGAACAGCGGAACTTGGTCAACTCCGGCCTGTATGTTTTCAGCGGCGGCAGTCTGCCATCAGGCGAGGCGGCCAAACGCGACTTGGAGCACGATTTGATTATCCCGAATCTTACAAGCGGCAAGGTGTACGCTTACCGATCAACCGAGTACGTCAAGGATATGGGCACGCCCGAACGTCTTAGCGCCGTGGAGCGCGACATCGAGAGCGGAATCACTGCGGCAAAGTGCCTAAAAAACAAGCAACGGGCGGTGTTTATAGACCGCGACGGAACGCTAAACGAGGAAAATGGTTTTATTACCTCGCCGGAGCAATTGCGTCTCATACCCGGCGCGGCGGAAGCAGTCCGAATGCTGAATAGGTCGCCGTATCTCGCGATTTGCGTGACGAATCAGGCTGTAATCGCGCGAGGCGATGTTAGCTTTGAGGGCTTGGAAGCGATTCACGCAAGATTGGATGTTTTGCTTGGACAAGAGGGAGCGTACTTGGACGATTTGCTCTTCTGCCCGCATCACCCGGATAAAGGCTACGCGGGCGAGGTGCCTAAGTACAAAATCGACTGCGACTGCCGCAAACCGAAACCGGGTATGCTGCTTGAAGCGGCAAGACGATACAACATAGACCTGTCTCGCTCATATATGATTGGCGACAGCACTGCCGATATCGCGGCAGGTCAAGCGTCTGGCTGCAAGACAATAGGAGTGAGAACCGGAATGGCACTGACGGACGGGAAAAATGATGTTGAACCGGATCTGATGTGCGAAAATCTATCGGATGCCGTAGGACAAATACTAATGGGAAAAACGATATGAAGCTGGTCATATTGGGCGGAGGCCTTGCCGGAATTTCTCTGGCGTACTTTCTGCAAGATAAGCCGAACATCACGTCAATTGATATACTGGAAAAAGAGGATGAGCCGGGCGGGCTATGCCGCAGCTTTTGGCACGATGGGCTTCGCGTGGATATTGGCCCTCATATTTTCTTCTCTAAGGACAAGGAAACACTTGATTTTATGCTTGATTTGCTAGGTGATAACAAGCATGAACTGCGTCGTTCCAACCGCATCATACACCGAGGGCGCTTTGTGCAGTACCCGTTTGAGAACGACCTGTCGAAATTGCCGGACGATGACCGCGTGAAATGCGTTGACGGCTTCATCCATAATCCATATCGTGACTACGCGGCGGATAATATGCTGCAATTTTTTCTGAAAACTTTTGGCGAAGGGATTACTAACCTGTATCTTCGCCCATATAACGAAAAAATATGGAAATTTGACCCGGCTTTCATGGACACGCAGATGGTCGAACGCATTCCACGCCCGCCCGACGAAGATATCCTGCGAAGCGCGGCAGGCGAAACGGTGGACGGATATACGCACCAGCTCTATTTTGCCTATCCGAAAACAGGCGGCATGGCCGCGTTCATCGATTCGTTCGCGCGGAAGTTGAGCGGCAAGGTAAGCCTCCACACAAACCGCGAAGTCACGGCGGTTATGAAGACAGTTTCAGGTTGGCAAGTGAACGCGGGCGAGAGACAATTTACCTGCGATTCGCTGGCGTCCTGCATACCTGTAAATGTTCTGACGCGATTGTACAAAGGGATAGATGAGAAAACAGCGGAACGCTCGCGACAGCTTCGTTATAACAACATTATAATTGCCGCAGCGACTGTTGGCATAGATAGGGCAGGCGATAATTTTGCCTTTATGATTGCCGATAAAGACGTGATTTTCCACCGTTTGAGCAAGCTTGATTTTCTAGGCGAAAATTATCACCAGCCTGGAACAGCCACATATATGATGGAGTATACTTATCGCGGCGGCGACCCGATCGCGGCGTTGCCCGACGTAAAGCTCCGCGAAGCTTTCACTGACGGCCTGAAAAAAATTGGGTTCCTCCAAAACGAGGAAGAAATTATATCTTTTACGCTGAAACGGTTCCAGTACGCTTATGTGATTTATGACTTGAGGCATAGAGCGAATATGGCCGCGATTAGAGAGTATTTCAAAGAACAAGGCGTAGTCTTGAATGGTCGTTTTGGGAATTTTGAGTATTGGAATATGGATGCCGTGGTTGCCGGAAGCAGGAAATGTGCCGAGAGGATATAAAGATAGCTTGTCCGGGGAACAGGTATTGATCCGGGCAATGCAATTTTTATCATGCCGGTGAGTTATTTGGGGGAATTGGAGATGGATTGCTCATATCAGCGAGGTTTGTGCGGCAAAGAAGAGCACTTGGAATTGTGTAAATTGATGCGCCGCAATGATTTGAGGATA
>JAISLQ010000040.1 GCA_031290885.1 Acidaminococcales bacterium | reverse complement strand
ATGGTCGAGCGCAAAACGCGAAAGCAAATAGCCGTAAAGCTTGACAGTCGCGGGAGCGCGGCGGTCGAGAAAGCAGCAAAGGAAATATGCGCCTCTTGCGGCAATATAGGCAAAGCGGTCTTTAAGAGCATAACAGGGGACAACGGGGCGGAATTTGCAGGGCTGAAAGGCGCGGTGGAATGCGCGGTATATTTTTGCCATCCGTACGCAAGCTTTGAAAAGGGGACGGACGAGCGGCACAACTGGCTCTTGCGGCGATTTATAAAAAAGGGCGGGAGCATAGACGAACTGGCGCCGGAGATCATAGAGATGGCGGCGGAGTGGAACAACAATCTGCCGAGGAAGATTTTAGGCTACATAATGCCTATAGAAGCGTTCGCGCAAGAGCTTATGAAAATCAAAGAGGCAATCGCGGCATAATCCCCTTGCCCAAGGCCATGGCGATACAAGGATTGGTGCATGCCAAGCCCTATGGGAAATTTGTTGCATTTGATATTGCAATTGACCCAATTTTTTGCGCTACACCCCATCTGGAAATAATGATTGACATTGGCACATATTTTCGGTAAAATAACTTCACGAAACTTTGCGCCAGGTTCCATTAGCCCCGGCAATCTGCACGCACGGGTTACGATTGTCAATTGTTAAAACAGGGAGGTTACAATTAACTTATGATTGGGACGAAGACATATATGGCCACTCCTGCCAAAATAACCCGCAAGTGGTATGTCATTGACGCCAAAGACAAGGTTCTTGGCCGTTTGGCGGTGGAAGTGGCAAAGCTTTTGCGCGGCAAAAACAAACCGTCTTATACGCCTCATCTTGACACAGGCGATCATGTGATCGTGGTCAATGCGGACAAAGTGGCCTTGACCGGCAAAAAACTTACGCAAAAGACTTATTTCCGCCATTCCGGCTACCCGGGCGGGACAACTTTTACCAAAGCCGGCGACCTGTTGAAAAAAAAGCCGGAGCGGGTAGTTGAACTGGCCGTGCGCGGCATGTTGCCCAAAAACTCCCTTGGCCGCCAGATGGCGTTGAAAATGAAAGTATACAAAGGCGCCGAACACCCTCACGCGGCGCAAAAACCGGAAACATTGGAATTGTCCATAAGATAATCATCCGCAGGAGGAAAAATAAATGGCAGCAGTAAATTACGACGCGACAGGCCGCCGTAAATCTTCCATCGCCAGGGTCCGCCTAGTTCCGGGCGAAGGGAAAATAGTCATAAACGAGCGTGAGCTGGGCGCCTACTTTGGGCTGAAAACGCTTGAGCTCATTATAAAGCAACCGTTAGTGCTGACCGACAACATCGGCAAATACAACGTAATCGCCAATGTCTGCGGCGGCGGCACTACGGGCCAGGCGGGGGCGATACGCCACGGCATTGCGCGCGCCCTTTTGAAAGTGGACATGGAGTACCGCCCGGCGCTTAAAAAAGCCGGTTTTCTCACTCGCGACCCGCGCGAAAAAGAGCGCCGCAAATACGGCCTGAAAAAGGCCCGCAAAGCTTCGCAATATTCAAAACGCTAATATTGGGGCCTTTGTTCACAGCCAGCATCGTTTGCCCCGCGCGCGAAAGCCTTTCCCGGCGCGGCGCGCAGGCGGGTCCCAAGGCCCCCAAAAAGCAGGGGCGGGGGTTTTTCGCGCGACAGGCGATAATCGGCTGCGGGATACAGGCTCTTAAAGTAAAGGAGGAAAGTATTTGGGCGATTCAATTGAGCGCAAGGTGCAAATAGTGGTGGCCGATCCATCGGCAGTCGGCCTGTTGGGGCTGGCGGTGGTGACGGCAGTCGCTTCGTCGCAAAAACTCGGCATAACCACCGGACTTTCTTTTGTCATTCCCTGGGCGATTTTTCTGGGCGCGATTGCGCAGCTTTACGCATCGGTCTACGATTTTAACCACAACAATGTTTTTGGCGCGACGATATTCGGCGCCTTCGGGTTTTTCTGGCTGGGCGTGGCCACAAGCTGGTTGATAGCTACCGGCGCCCTTGGCCCTGAACTGGTCAAACAGGTGGACGGGCATCAAATCGGGTTCGCCTTCCTCGCTTATTTCGTGTTTGCCGTTGCCGGTACCATTGCTGCCGCCGAAACCAACCGGACTTTATTTATTGATATGGTTTTCATTGACTTGCTGCTCCTTGGCCTTGCCATAGACAGCATCGGCGGCGGCGTCCATTGGGCGCATAGTCTGGCCGCCTACGCGGAAGCCGCCACATCCGTTGTTTCCTTGTACGCCAGTTGCGCCACTTTCCTGAACAAATTTTACGGCCGGAAGTTCTGGCCGCTGGGCGCGCCGCTGGGCATCTTCAAAAAGGGCTGACCGCGCAACCGGCCAACTTATTGTCCTTTCAAGCGCGAAACGGCCGCCCGTTTAACGGGCGGCCGTTTTTTCGCCTGACCGCGCTTACGCCTTTGCAGCCTTTCGGAAAACCGCAGCCATCCTTTTTATCCCTTCCCGTATCCTGTCCTCCGGCATGTTGGAAAAGTTGAGCCGCAAGGTGTTTTTTTGCCCTCCGTTCGGATAAAAGGCAGAACCGGGCACAAAAGCGACTTTCTCTTTAAGGCATTTGCGCAAAAGCTCGCCGGCGTCGGCCCCTTCGGGCAGGACAACCCACAAAAACAGCCCGCCGGCCGGCCGGGTGAAGACAACCCCCGGCGGAAATTCTTCTTCCATGCTTTTAATTATGGCGGCAAGGCGGCTTTTGTACAAAGCGGCAAGGCGTTTTATATGCTCCCCGATGTCATGTTTCAGCAAGTATTCATAGATGATGCGCTGATTGAACTCGCTTGTGTGCAGGTCGCCCGACTGCTTCGCCGTGACGAAAAGCTCCAGCAAATCATGGGCGGCCGCTACCCAGCCCACCCTAAGCCCCGGCGAAAAAATCTTGGAAAAGGTCCCGTTATAGATGACAAGCCCTTTGCTGTCCAACGACTTGAGCGCGGGCAGCCGCTCGCCCTCAAAACGCAGTTCGCCGTAAGGGTTGTCTTCGATCAAAGGCAAATTGTATTTGTTTATTATTTCAATAATATGTTTGCGTCTCTCCAAGGACAAAGTGCGCCCGGTGGGATTTTGAAAATCAGGCGTCATATAGAGCAGTTTCGCCCGCCCGGCCGTCCGGATCGCCCTTTCCAGCTCTTCCGGGATCATGCCGTCCCCGTCCATGGCCACTTCCACAAAGCGCGGACCGTAAGGCTTAAAGGCGTTAATCGCGCCTAAGTAAGACGGGCTCTCCAGCAGTACCGCGTCGCCTTCGTCAATGAATATTTTGCCGGCCAAATCCAGCGCCTGCTGCGAGCCGGTAACGATAGCAATGTCGTCGCCTGCGAGCTTTGTATGAAAATTGTCGTTCATGCGGGCGGCGATGATTTCGCGAAAAGGATAAAATCCCTCCGTGGTGGAATATTGCAGCACCTGCCGCCCGTGCCGGCTTAAAAGATCTTGCGTTACGCCCTTTATTTCCTCAATGGGAAAAAGTTCCGGCGCGGGCAGCCCGCCGGCAAAGTTTATGACATCCGGCTGCATGGTCAGCTTCAATATTTCGCGGATCTCCGAACGGCCGAGTTTATCCATGCGCCGCGCGGTTCTAACTGCCATAGTTATGACCATTCCTTTCTGCGAAAGGCACAAACCGGCATGAAACCGGGATGCCCCTGCGCTACGATTGTCGCATGATGTCAGCGCATGCCGCAGGGCGCGCGAAGGTGGGCGGCGCAGGGTTGGTTGCGCCGCCCGAATTGCTATGTGCGCAGACTGCCCCTTGAAGCGCAAACAAGCGGGAACGACGAACCCGTAACCTTATCTTTGCAAAGACGCTTGCGCTTACAGAAAGGAGGGCGCCGCATCCGTTCCCGCCGATCGGCGTTGAACGGGCCATTAATTTTTTCGGCGCCGCAGTTATCTCATCGCCGCTCCCGACGGTGCGGCAGCTTCTTAAAATCCCTCTGCTGCATTTTCCCTGCGGCGGTTTTTTCTTGCCTTTGCGCCGGCATCATTGCCCATTGGCTTTAAGCTTATTCTTCCCCCGCGTACCAGAACGGGCGCAAAAAGCGCAAAGCGCAGGCGCCGCCTTCCGGCGGCCCGGGCGTCCGCCGCCCTTTCTGGACGCGCACGTCCTGTCCGCCTATCCTGATTTGATAGTCGATGATTTCGCCCAAGAAGGACTTGCGGCTGACTACGCCGCGCAGCGCGTCCGCCTCGCCTTCCCCGGCAAAGTCTATCTCCGAGGGGCGGCTGGCCAGGGAGATTTTCGCTTGCCCCCGCAAGGCGGCGGGGGCAAGCAAAGTTTCCGGCAAAGGCCCCTCCAGGCCGGGGACGAAGGCCCGCCCGCCGTCCATGGCAACGTCAAGGAAGTTGGAAAGGCCGATAAAACTAAAGACAAATTTGTTGGCCGGCTTGTTGTAGACGTTGAGCGGGGTGTCTACCTGCTGCGCCACGCCGAGTTTCATTACCAGGATGCGGTCGGAGAGGGCCATGGCTTCGGCCTGGTCGTGGGTTACGTAAATGATGGAAAAGCCGTATTTTCTCTGCAAATCTTTGATCTCAAACCGCATCTCTTCCCTAAGATGCGGATCCAGGCTGGAAAGAGGCTCGTCAAGGAGCATGGCGTCAGGGTTTATCGCCAAGGCCCTGGCCAGGGCGACCCTTTGTTTTCCGCCGCCCGACAGGTCGGAAGGGCTGGTTTGCGCCACGTCCAAAAGGTTGGTGGAGGTCAAGGCGTCTTTGGTCCGCCGCTCGACTTCCGCCGCGGGCAAGTTGCGCACGCGCATGGGGAAAGCGACGTTTTCATAGACGCTAAGATGCGGCCAGACGGCGAAAGCCTGAAAAACCATGCCGAAGTCGCGTTTTTCCGGCGGCAGGTAGTAGTTGCGCGCCGGCGACGAGATGAGCCGCCCGCCGACATATATCTCCCCTTCCGTCAGATCCTCGAAGCCCGCCGTCATGCGCAAAGTAGTGGTTTTGCCGCAGCCGGACGGCCCTAACATGGAGAAGCACTCCCCTTTGGCGATTTCTAAGTTAAGCGCGTTGACGGCGGTAACTTCGCCGAATTTTTTGGTAACGTTCAACAATCGTATGTGCGACATGGTTTATGCGCCTGCCTTCCTGATGAAACGGTTGATCAGCGTCTCCCCCAAGATAATGAGGATAAGGGCGATTCCGGCCAAAGCCGCCGAGACCACCGTTTCCCCGTCCTCGTTCAAAGTATAGATAGCCACGCCGATGGTGCGGGTGGTAGGCGCGTACAGCATGATGGACACGGTAAGTTCCCGCAGCGACGGGAGAAAGATCAAAAAGAAAGCCGCCAGCATGCCCGGCCGCACCAGCGGCAGCACAATATCTTTAAGGGCCTGCCACATGGTGGCGCCGCAGGCGCGGGAGGCCTCCACCAAAGAATCGTGCACCTGTTCCAGGGCCGCGGAGTTGGCCCTTAAAGAAAAGGCCATGTAACGGGCGATATAGGCGACCAAGATGATCCAGACCGTGTTGTAGAGGTTTATCCCGTACCTGCCGCTCCAGGCCAAAATCACGCCCAAGGCGATGACCGAGCCGGGGACGGAAAAGGGCAGCATCCCTAAAAATTCCAGCAAGCCTTTGCCGCGCACCTTCATCTTGACTATGACGTAAGAGATCATCACGCCGGCGAACATGGTGATGACGGCGGAGCCAAGGCCCAGGGCGATGCTGTTTTGGATGGCGTCTTTGGTCACCTTGTAATCGAACAGGATGAATTTATAGTTGTCGAGGGAAAGATTTTCCCAAGTAAACGGCAGGCCGTAAGTTTTCAGGCCGCCGACCAGGAAGATGACGACCGTGGGCAAGACGATGGTAAAGCCGATGTAGGCTACGCAAAAGACAAGGAGCGGCAGCCGCAGGGCGCGCAGTTTAAGTTCCATCGGGCGAAAGCTCTTGCCGCCGATGATCTGGTAATGCCCCTTGCTTAAAATCTTGCCTTGCAGCCATATTATCAGGGCGGCCGACATGACCAGCACGCTGGCCAGCACCGTGCCCGTGCGGATGGAGTCAAAACTGCCGGCGCTTTGGTGTATGCGCTGGTAGATGAGCGTCGGAATGTTGAAAATGCCGTTTTCTATGCCCAGCACGGCCACCGTGCCAAAGTGCGCCATGGAATAAAGCATGATGAGCAGCGCCCCCGAGAGTATGCTGGGCATTACCAGCGGTATGGTTATCTTCCGGGTGATGGTGAAAAGCCCGGCGCCGGAAATGCGGGCCGACTCCTCCAAAGTAGGATCCATGCGTTCCAAGGCCCCGCAGACCTGAATGAACACAAAGGGGAACAAATACATTATCTCCACCAGCACTATGCCGAGATAGCTGTAAATATTGAAAATCGGGCCGTCAAAGCCAAATTTTTCCATGAAGAAACGGTTGATGAACCCGGCGTTGGGCGAGAGCAGCATCTTCCAGGCGAGCGCGCCGATAAAGGAAGGGAGCATGAAAGGCACCAGGAACATGGACTTCATGAAGGTTTTGTAAGGAAGATCCGTGCGGGTTACCAGCCAGGCGAAAAAAGACCCGACGGCAGTGCTGCCCACGGTAGTGCCGCTGGCGATGATAAGGGAGTTGACGAGCGCCTGGTAAGTTTCCGGCTCCATGATGATTTTGACCACGTCGCCTAAATTGAACCGCCCGTCGACCCAAAAAGCGTTGAAAAAAATCAAAAGGACGGGAACGGCCACCACGATGACCAAAATGGCTATGGAAACAAAAAGGATGGCCTGCGCCGCGCCGAAGTTGCTTTTTTGTTTGATGGCGCTCACTTTTTCATCGCCTCCGCCAGGCTTTCCGCTTTAAACCACAAAAGGTCGCAAAAGCTTATCACGCAAGGATCGCCTTCTTTGAATATCATCTTTTTCGCTATGGCCTCGTGCGTTTCCATGCTGGTCCTAAGCTGCGCCCCGTCTATCTCGATGAGGTAGTCGATCATGGCGCCGAGGAAACTCGCCCTTTTTACCACGCCGCATAGCCCTTCGCCCCCGGGGGCGATGCGCACGTCGGAGGGCCTAAAGCCCGCCGCCCACCCGTCCGCGCTGCCCTCCGGCGGCGGCCAGGGCATGATCTGGCGCCCGCCGCCCACCAGATAATTTTCCCCTTCGCGCCGCACGGGCAGAAAGTTCGCTATGCCCATAAAATTAAAGACAAAACAATCCGACGAACGCTCGAAAATATCATAGGGGTTGCCGGTCTGCCGTATCCGGCCTTTTTCGTCCATGATGGCCAGGCGGTCGGAAATGGCCAGGGCCACTTCCTGGTCATGGGTAACATAAAGGACGGTTATGTTAAGCCGGCGCTGCAACTCTTTTATCTCAAAGCGCATTTCTTCGCGCAAATTGGCGTCCAAGTTGGTCAGGGGCTCATCCAGCAGCATCAGGGCGGGATTGCCCGCCAGTGCGCGCGCCAGGGCCACGCGCTGCTGCTGGCCGCCGGAAAGCTCGGACGGCAAGCGTTTTTCCAGCCCCTTCAAGCCAACGAGGGCGATAGTTTCCAGCGCGCGCTCCGTCAGCTCGCCCTTCGGCCGTTTGGCTATTTTCAGCGGATAGGCCACGTTGTCGAACACCGTCATGTGCGGCCAGACGGCGTAGTCTTGAAACACCACGCCAAGCCCCCTGCTGTCCGGGGGCACATACACCCCGCCGGCCGGGTCGGTAACCACCGCGCCGCCGATGGAGATTTTCCCCGCGTCCGGCGCCTCAAAGCCGGCGATAAGTCGGAGCAGGACGGTTTTGCCGCAGCCGGACGGCCCCAGAAGGGTAAAACATTCCCCTTCTTCAACCGAAAGCGTGAGGTCTTTGTGTACCTGATGGCTGCCGTAACTTTTTGTTATGCCCTCAACTCGGATTATTTCCATAACCTGGCCCCTTATTTTCAGTTTGCCCGTGAAGCGGATTTATGCGGCGGACGCTCCGGCGATAAAAAACCGGCGGGACGGAACGGTCCGTCCCGCCGGGAGTTTCAGGCAGGTTCATTTTTTGCCCTGAAGGGTGTCGGTGAATTTTTTGATGGTGGCTTCTTTGGACGCCATCATTTTGACATAGTCTATTTTGATCATGCGCTTTAAAGCGTCGGCGGCATCGGGGAGCTTGAATTTCTCCGGGTTTTTCACGTCCGGGCGCACGGAGAGGGTGCCTTCGCCCGCTATCAGGGTCTGGGCTTCTTTGCCCAAAAGATAGTCGACGAATTTCTTGGCGGCCTCAACGTTGGCGCCGCCTTTAAAGATCGCCACCGGGCTGGGGGCAATCAAAAGTTCCGGCGGATAGACCAGGGCGATATGCGCGCCTTTGGCGATTTTGTCGTTGGTAATGTAGTCAACGGCAAGGCTGGCGGACAATTCGCCGGAGGCGGTGTCGTCTATCACCTGGCCGGAACCTTTGCCGATCCTGGCACCATTGGCGCGCAGCTTGTCAAAAAACTCCCAGCCGAACTGTTTTTCCAAAAGCGCCACGCTCATATAAGCCGTGCCGGAAAGGGCGGGGTCGGCTATGCCGAAAGCGCCTTTGAACTCGGGCTTGAAAAGGTCGGCCCACTGTTTGGGCGGCGACTTGATCTTGTCGGTATTTATGCCGATGCCCAGCGTGCCTAACCGGGCGGCGGTAAAATGCCCGTCGTAATCGTCAAAGGGGTTCAGGATCTCTTTAAAAACCGGGGTGCGGTATTGTTCCAGCACGCCTTCTTTTTTCATGTTGTAAAAATCCGGCACTTCGCTTGTCCAGATAATGTCGGCGAGGATCTTGCCGCTTTGTCGCTCGGCCGCGATCTTGGCCATGAGCTTGCCCGCCCCTGCGGACTGATAGTCAACCTCCACGCCGGGGTTCTGTTTCTTGAAGCCCTCTACTATGCCGCCGATGAGCGACTCTTTCATTGAAGTGTAGATGATGAGCTTTTTGCCGCCGGCCGGCGCCGTGCTCGCCGCCGGCTTGCTGCCGGAGCCGCCGCAGCCCGCGAATACAATCCCGCAGAAAATAATGGCCGCCAAAAGAAAAACGTCTTTTTTGCCCATTTGCTTGAAAGCCTCCTTAAATTTTTTTAATTGTCTAACTTCAATTGTAATTCTTTCCCGGCCGTTAGTCAACAAAGGGAAACGACGATCGCTTGCGGGCTGCCGCGGCGGCTCGGACGGGGAAACGCTTGGCGCGGCATGGGCTTTTGAAAATTCCCTTAAAATAAAAAAGGCGGCCGGCCAAAAAAACCGAAAAGCCGCCTGGTCGCGCGCTGGTGACCCATGCAGGCCTCGAACCTGCGACACCCTGATTAAGAGTCAGGTGCTCTGCCAACTGAGCTAATGGGCCGGTGATCCACCCGCGACTCGAACGCGGGACACCCTGATTAAAAGTCAGGTGCTCTGCCGGCTGAGCTAGTGGATCGGGAAACGATACAGATGTATTATACTAAGAAGCCGACAATTTTGTCAAATGTTTTGCGGCGGGCGGACGGCAAACCCGCCGGGATGGATCCGCCGAAAAGCTTGCGAAAGCGGCGCCCTTAAAAACGGCGGCATTAAAAAGCCTTGCCGGGGCGGAACATTTTTTGTTTGACAACGCGGCGCAATTCATATATTATAGTAGAGTGAATACATAGCGGCAAAACAAAAACGTCCGTCCAGTTTCCACGGGTGGGCGGCGGCAGGCAACAGAATGTAGACAATGTTACCTGCTGTTTTTCTCTTTTGCCAGCAAACACGGGCGTTCCTGTGTTTTGATTTTGTTTGTTCGCGCGGGGCGCATCTCCCCTGAAAGCAGCCGGACGGCTCTACAGGCGGCTTGCAAACGAACGACAGGTAAC
>JAISLQ010000039.1 GCA_031290885.1 Acidaminococcales bacterium | reverse complement strand
CCGGCTCATGTTAAGGTCAATATCAACGGTCTCAAAGGGGACGCTTTTTATCCTGCCGCCCCGCACTTGCGCGCGCAAAGTGACGCCCGTCCTCCTCCCGCCGGGGTTCATTTCCAGGTACCCGTCCAGCGAGCCGTCCACGTCAAGGTTATAGCCCGCCGCCGCCAAAAGCGATTTTATATTGCCATTTTCTATTTCCATATAGCAGTGCGCGAAACGCTCGTTGAAGTTCACGCCGGCGTTCAGGCTGTACTCGCCCCCGCCGCTGGTAAAATTGACCATGACGGAGTTGTCCAGCCCGGCCGCGCTGAAAGCGGTTCCCTGCAGGTTGTTCAATTCTTCGCCGTTTACCTTTACCGCGTCGGCTTTTATTTCGCCGCTGAATATCGGCCGGGCGACATTGCCGCCCAGCGTCCCTTTCAGGGCGACGCCGCCGTTTAACTTGATGCCTTCGTATTGCGGCAGGTTTTCCAGCCGGATGTTGTCGCCGCGAAAGTCAAAATCGATGCTCCCGTCAAGGTCGGCGCTTCCGTCGAAAAATACGCTTGTCTGCATGAATTTTACATTGAAATCCTGGAAACGGACGGCTTTGTTCGCGTAAAAATAGCGCCCGCTCACTTTCTCCACAAAATACTCGCGAAAACTTGCTTCATGGATCAATATCTCGCCCGATATTTCCGGCTCGCCCAGCGCGCCGCGAACGACCACCAGGCTGTCCATATTGCCGGTGATTTTCTCCTTTGGCAGCGCAAAAGCCGCTATATGCTCAAGCCGCACATCTTTTGAAGTTATTTTAAGGTCAAGGCGAGGGGCGGCGGCTCCAAGGCTTATGCTGCCCTGGGCGAAATGCAAGCCGTAATCCATTTTCAAAAGCAGGTCGTTTATGCTTATTGTTTTGTCCGCAAAGGTTACGTGGCCGGCAAGGGCGGCAAAAGGCTGTTTGGCCAAAGTGCCGCCGCCCGCTTCCAGCCAGGCCTCGCCGCTCGGGTTTCTCCAATCGCCGCGCAAGGACCCCCTTATATTCAGGCCGCCGTGCCCTTTTTCCCCGGCCAAGGCAGCCAGTTCCCCTATCGGCAAGTCGCCGGCGGCAAATTCAATATCCGTTTTTTTGCCCGCCAGAGTGCCGTAGGCGTTGAAATAGCCCCTACCGACAGACCCGGAGGCGTATTGCAGCAAAGTGTCGCCGTCAATCTGTTCAAGGCAGACATTCAGGTTTTTTATTTCGAGCGAGCGAGCCGCGATCCTGTCGGATGAAACCAGCGCCGCCGCGCGCAGGCCACTTAAAGACGGCTGCCCGTAAAAAACCGCCTGCCCGTTTACTTTGCCGGAAAAATCAGCCGAACCCGTTACCTGCGCTAAATCCGCGTCCGCTATCTTTGCTTGCCCCGCCACAAAATCGTCCGCGCGATCATATTCTGCGGAAAATTCGGCTTTGCCGCCTAAAACGCTCAGTTTGGCGCTGTTTATCCGCAGGCGGCCGTCCTGATAGGAAAAATCCGCCTCCCCGTCGCGCAAAACAATCTGCCCGGCTTTTGCTTCGCCAAAGGCCGCCCGGCCTTCGGCTTGAAGTTTGTCAAATTTTTGGCCGACCGGCCCCTCCATAGACACGGAAAGCGCCAAATCGCCCTGCCATAAATCCGTCGGCCATATTTTCGCCAAGTTGAACTTCGCGGCGGCAACCGTCAGGTTTTGCGCTTCCGGTTCGGCGCCTTGAAACGAGAGAGCGCCGGAGACGGCAAATTCCTGTCCGTTGACGGCCGCTTTAAATTCGTGAAACTCCAGTTTGTTGTCCCGCGCCCGCAGCCCACCGTCCAAAACAAACGCCAAATTGCGGCCGGCGGCGGTTTGTGCGCCGGAGACGGAAACGAGCTTGGCCTGGCCGTTGAAAACGTCTTCTTTGCCTTTTTTGTTCCAAGTGACGTCAATGTCCCTGACTTGCCCGGCAAAGTCCGACAGGCCGATCGCCTCTTTGAGCAAAGGCGCGTAAGGGGCGGCATCGACAGAAGCCGAACGCAGCCTTACGCCGCCGTTGCCGTCAAGGTCAAAGCGCCCGGACAGTTTCAGCTTGTTTTCGCCCTGGCGCACGGACAAATCAAGAAAAAAATCGGGGTTGGCTGCGGCGTCTATACTGCCGTCAAGAGAAAAAAGCCACTCTCCCTGCGGCAGTTTGAGGTAAAGCTGCGTTTTTGCCAAGCGGGTCTGCGCGTAAAAGGGTATTTCTTTGCCGTCGGAGGGTTTAAAAAGTTGGTCGATGTTCCATTTTTGTTCTTCGTCCATCAAAAGAAAAATTTTGCCGCCCCTGGCGACGGTTACCGACGAAATAGCTTTGCTGGGGGCGTCCTGGTTAAACAGCAATTTAAAAAGGCTGATCCTTGCGGAAACTTCCGCCGCCTGAAAAACTGTCCGGCCCTCTCTGTCGGCAATCCGCACGTTATCGGCCGCCACCTGCATAAAACCACTAAGGCGCACCTCGTCTAAATAAAGTGCGCCGTTGAGTTTTTTATTTGCCTGTTCGAT
>JAISLQ010000038.1 GCA_031290885.1 Acidaminococcales bacterium | reverse complement strand
TGATTGCTGTTTTCTGTGTTAATGCGCAGTTGGTTTATAACTTCATACTCGTTTTTGCACCAGTCCTTGATGTTGACAAGCGTGTATTGAAGTGGCGTATCGTCATCACGTTTGAAGGTATTTATTTCCCGCAAAGTTTTAGCCGCAGTGAATACTTCCGATGTGATAATTGTATCTCTGAGGCGCGCAAATTCAGAATCGTTTAACTTTACACGATTCAATCTTTCAAAATGCTCTCTAAAATTAGCTTCAAGCAAGGCACGATCTCTAATGTCCTCGCGGTAAGTATACTTTAAATCTTGAAGCTTTTGTATAAATGCCATCTCTATTTGATTTTCGGATTTCATTCCCAAAACTCCTCTTGATTTCGTTCTCTATGCGCAGCCGTTAACTAAACGCCGCGCTAAATGTTTGATCTATCACTTCGTTTCGGGCATAAGCGCCGATGCGCCGCCGCGCTTTTAATAAGCGGTCTCCCGTCCCTGCCGCCGAGTTAAGCTAACCGGTCAATATATTTTATCAATGTTTTGGCGTCCGAGTTTCGTTTTGTTTTTAAAATTGCGCAGATACAAACTCACTTTCGCGTAAGCGCGAAAAAGTGCCCGGCAGTTTTCGTGGCACCACCATAAAAGTTTGTATTTCATGCGCAAGCCGGACAAGCCGGCCACTTTTTCGTTCTCGCGCAGATATTCGAGGCAGTCTTGCTTTTTAGCTTCTTTATAGCCGTCCAGCCCCATTCCTTGCAACGAAACTATTGTTTTCATGGCATGATGCAGTACGTTAAGGCGGGAGAATCGCTCAACTTCCTGCGGACAGGATAGCGCCCCTCCCGCCGCGAGCGATTCCCTTGCCCGCCAAGCGACAAAAAGGCCGTATCTTGCCCGGGCAATTTTACCTTCATCTTCCGTAAGCGCAGTTATGGAGCCGGTGTTTTGCAGATTGTAGCAATAGTGCGACTTGTCGGAAAAAACAACCCGGTCTGTCCTGAAAACAATCTGATCGTTAAAAAGCATGTCCTCCACCCCGTAGATATCGGGGAAACGCATGTTTTTAGCTATATTGGCCGCATACAGCCTGTTCCAAACACAATGCGGCAGCCTGTCCAGCAAGGTCAGCCGCCTGACGTCCTCAATGGCGAGTTTGTTCAGAAATTCCGCTGAATTATTTTTAAGACACACCCTTTTGCTTGCGGATTTGGTTGTTTCATAAAAATCGGACACAACCACGGCGGCGCCATGTTTTAGGGCCAACCGCAACAAATCGGCGTACATGTCTTTCAAGATATAATCGTCCGGATCCACAAAAGCGACATAGTCGCCCTGCGCCACCGCCAGGCCGGCGTTGCGCGCCCCGCTGAGGCCCCGGTTGGCCTGGTGAATGACCTTAACTCGCGCGTCCTTTTGGGCATACTCGTCGCAAATGCGACCGCAGTCGTCCGGCGAGCCGTCGTCAACCAAAATGATCTCCAAATTCTGGTAACTTTGGCCGACAACCGAATCGATGCACTTACGAATGTATTGCTGCACTTTGTAAACAGGAACGATCACGGAAATAAGTGCTTGCATTGCCATCCTCATTTCCGCTCCGCCGGCAACGCGGCGGAGCGGCCGGGAAATTGCGGCGGACAAATTTTAAGTTTGTTTTTTAATTTGTGCAGACCTACGCTCAATTTTGTGTAAACGCGGCAAAACGTCCGGCAATTTTTATAGCACCACCACAACATCCTATGCTTTAAGTCTGCGTCGGCAAGGCCGGTTTCCTGCTCTTTGGCGTAAAGATACTCAAGGCAAAATCCCTTTTCTTCTTCCCACCCGTCCAACCCCTGGAAAGCAAGCAAAGCGCGAATAGAACAAGATACAGCCTGCGCGCGCATTAGAGGGCTGTTTTGAGGAAAATGCGCCCGGGCGAGCGCTTCCCTTTCCCGCCAGGCGACAAACCAACTGTATTTTCTCCTGGCGAATTTATTTTCGTCCGCCATGAAAAGCGAAGTTATAGATTCGCGTTCCGTACGATTGCAACAATAATACGCTTTGTCGGTGAAAACGACCTTGTTTATCTTAAAAATTATGCGCGCGCTGAAAATCAAGTCTTCAAAATAAACACCGGGATAAAAGCCAACGTCTTTCGCCGCATAGGCTTTGTACAGCTTGACGCAGACCGAAGGCGGCAACTTGTCCAGCAAGGTGAGCCGCCGGACGTCCTCAATGCTGAGTTTATTGAGCCGTTTTGCCGAATAGTTGTTCAAACGCGCCTTTTTGCCGCCTGCCTCGGTAATTTCATAAAAATCGGACACAACCATGTCGGCGCCATGTTTTAGGGCCAACCGCAACAAATCGGCGTACATGTCTTTCAATATATAATCGTCCGAGTCCACAAAAGCGACATATTTGCCCCGCGCCACCGCCAGGCCGGCGTTGCGCGCCCCGCTGAGGCCCCGGTTGGCCTGGTGGATGACCTTTACCCGCGCGTCCTTTAGGGCGTAATCGTCGCAAATGCGCCCGCAGCCGTCCGGCGAACCATCGTCAACCAAAATGATCTCCAAATCTTTATGGCTTTGGTTGATAACCGAATCGACGCACTTGTGAATGTACTGTTCCACATTGTAAACGGGGATGATTATGGAAATGAGTTCTTGCATTACTCACCTGATTCCGGCAACGCCGCTTCAATGCCAGCGTTTCCTGACTTTCGCGGATGGAGAATGTTCTCACATTAACTTTAAACGCGTTTCAACATGGCTTGCTGGCGCGACTTGACTTGATAGACTATGCGCTTTTTCAATTTCAAAATCAAAACTTCATAGTTTTTATATGCAGCCATACCCGGCGCAATGTAGCTTTTATCCCATCCTGATAATCATTTTTTATCTTCGGGGCGGACACCAAGTATCGCTTTAATACGTTCTCGTCTTTAAAAGCCACAATCATTAAATTAGGGGTCATTATGAAATCTTTCATTCCAAGTTCACGCCTTATTAAACGAACCCAAGGTAATTTTAAATTTTGCAATCCTGCCGATTCCTTATATTGGGGACGGACAGCAAAAAAATGCAATCCAGCATTATGCAACAAAAATGAGATGGTTTCGGATGTATATGAAAGCGTATGCGTAAAATCAATATATCTAAAATAAGACGCGATAGGGAACAATGCGTTCGGAACACGAAGAACAACAAAGCCGTCTTGACTTAAATGTTCTCGCATACCCTCAAGTAAATGTACCTGCTGTCCTTTTCCAATATGCTCCAATACGTCGAAGGCATAGATGGCATCGTATTTTTCGTCATTTTCCTTAAAAAACTCTGTTGCATCGGACAGGCAAACATTCAATCCGGCTTTCTCCGCGACTTTTATTTGTGAAGGATCTATATCAATGCCATACATGTTTTCATAACCTAAGTCGCGCAGCATCAGCATGGTACGGCCCATGCCACTGCCTATTTCCAGTATTTTGGCTGTTTTTCGCGCCGGATAAATGTTATGCGCGTCAAATTCCTTACGCGCGCCTTCTATATCTCTCGCTTGTGATTCAGGGGTATCGAAATGCCAATTGCCATAATGATAGGAATAATCAAAATCGTCGTTTTTCATTGCCGCCTCCGTTTTATAAATGCACTACTAAGCCAGACCTTGTTTAAAAAGTCATGTCTGTTGCCGCAAGCATACATTTTGGCCGCACCAGAAATATCAGAGGCTTAAATAGCCGTCAGGCGTTGATTCTCCCTACTGCAAATATGTAACGATAAAATTCGCCAGGCGTCAGAGAAACAGTAAAATATCGCCGTGCCAAACCGGGGAACAAATATATTTCTACCCGCTTTATTCCGCGCGTTTTGACTCTCAACGGTTCAAGCAGGCAAATCACCAGCGTTTCCGGCAGCGTGCGCCATGTATAGCGCTTTGCTTGCATAATCGCTTTAAAGGGATGACGCATTATATACGAAGCGGACAAATTAGCCCTAAACAAAAATATGGATTCTGAGTGCATAATGTTACTTGACATCTTTACGCCAGACATAATTTTTCTATCCACCGCTTTGGGATGATCAATAAAAATATCTATCCATCTGACCAATGTGTTTGCAGACAAGTAAACTTGCATATCGCCAAAAATATCCTTTATGTCTCGCGCGAACTGTAATGCGCCGTTTGCGATAGCTGGATAAATACTACGCTGAAATCTTTCATGCTCTGACGGGTGTGAATCATAAACAGGAGATCCATCCATCCGTATATTTACGATCGGATATTCTGGAGATGTTAGCAGAAACTCCATAAAATCCCACTTTTTGGTAATTCCATAATTGTTGCCATTTTTATCAATCAGATATCCGGCAAACTCTGAATAGTTTTGTTTTATCCAAGAACATTTCGCATCTCTTAAGCTGATAGCCCAATAAAAACCGTGAATCGGCATTTTGAGCGCATCATGGATCAGTCGTTGGGCAGAAGCATAATAAGAACTTGTATCGACAATTCCAATATAATTGCTGTCGCAGATATTTTTGCGCAAATAATTTTTATAATTTTCAAAATTGTCTTTGGCAAGATTTTCAAAAATTTCCTTATGTTTGGCAATAAAATCGCACGAATTAATTTTGTCGAAATCAGTTTCATTCACAATTGCCGTAATTTCCGGCGAATATTTTTTATAATAGCCAATTATGGCATCCGCTTGCATTTTCGATAAATTACAATTGTCAAAGGTAGAATTGCAGGACGAATAATCCAGTCGGCAAATTAAGTTCAGCAAGCGCGGCGCGTATATATAACTTGTCTGAATTTTACTGTCGAAGGCATCAAAAACCTTTTGCAAAGTATATCCGTCGCGCGCAACAAACAGCAAGCGGTCAATGCCTTTTTCTTTCGCTGTCTTGCAAAGCCAGCGCATGTACCCGTAAATCGCGGGGCCGGCATATTCATACCCCAGATTTGTCCAATAATCGCCGGGCTCCATCAGCCCCAACTGCTTTTTCTGCCACCGCCAGGCTAGCAGGGAAATCATTATCCCTCCTTCCCAATCGCTGCTGGCTGCTTTCAGGAACCTGCCCGCCCGCTTGTCCGCTTCCAAAAACTGCCTCATTACCTGTTTGTACAAAACTGCACGCAACCCATGTTTTTTTGCCTCTTTATAGTCAGACTGCTTGTTGTCGCCGATATGGAGTACATCGGATGCTTTTACGCTCAATTTGTTTAGAATATGGACATACAAATTGCCGGTTGCCTTTAGTTTGTTTACCGCAGAGGACAGAAACAATTCATCATAGCCGCCAAAGCCGCTTTTTTGCAATAACTCGTCAATAATACTTTCAGGCAGATACATATCGGAAACAACAACAATTTTTTTGCCGGAATCCTTCGCGTATTGCCACACCGCCGCCATTTCCGGATTCGTCTGCAGGACCCTGCGCTCCAATTCAATTTCTTTATCCCGCATTGGCCGAAATTCTTCGCCAATATTATCATAAATGCAGTCAAGAGGAATTTCTTCCAAATCAGGGTGGAATTTTCTGGCTATTTTTACGGCTTCAATCCTCGCCATAGCAAAATAAGGCATGTTTTCCAGTCTTTCCATATGGTAAAACAGGTCTTCGGGCGTAACATACGGCCGCAGGAGCAATGTGTCGAATATATCAAAAGATACGACTGCAGCCTTATCTATATCTTGCCGTATTTTTTCCAGCAATGGTATATAATCGGTCATTGTTTCCCCACTTTTTCGGCTTTCCTTGTTTTTATCGCTGGATTAACTCCGCACTTACCGGCCAATCCTCTTATAAAGCCGCGCCAATTGGCTGAATTTAGGATATATCCGGCACACAATCGGGAAATTGTCCAGGCACCACCACAAAAATTTCGCCTTTGCGCCTATTTCGGCCGAGCGGGCTCCCTTTTTTTGCGATAGATATGCCCGGCATTCCGCCCTTTGCCCGGCGGTCAATTTCTTTCCCAGCAGCAACGCCCCCAGAGCGGATTTAATGGTTCTGGACTGTATGTAAAGGCACTCTTCGGGAAAATTGCCGCCGGCCTTTTCCTCCCTCGCCCGCCAGGCCACAAAAGAGCCGTATTTCATTTTGCCCAGTTTCAACAAGTCCGGCGAGGAAAAGGTGATGGAATCTCTTTTCAGGCAATTGTAATGATAGTAAGCATCCGGGACAAAAGCTATTTTTTCCGCCAGAAAAAATAAATCCGGCATGATGGCCATGTCCTCAAAATAAAGGCCGGGAACAAACCTGACATTTATAAATAAAGACGCTTTGTACATCTTGTTCCACACATAACTTGGCGTTTTGTCCATTAAAATGGCGCGCCGGGCTGCTATAAGGCTATCAGGGCCCGACGGCGGGGGAAATTCGCATTTTTCCAAACCGCGCTCCGTTTCTTTATAAAAATTGGCGACAACGATGTCGGCGTTTTCTGCTTTAGCGGCGGCAAGCATATTCCGGCACATGTCGGCGTCGACATGGTCGTCCGAATCGACAAAAACCACGTAATCGCCGCGGGCGGCATCCAGCCCAAAATTGCGGGCGGCGCTCAACCCCCGGTTTTGTTGGTGGATTGCCCTGACTCTTTTGTCTTGGCGGGCGTATTCATCGCAAATGCGCCCGCAGTCGTCCGGCGAGCCGTCGTCAACCAAGATGATTTCCAAATTATCGTAACTTTGGTTGATGACCGAGTTGACGCATTTGTGAATATATTGCCGCACTTTGTAAACGGGGACGATTATGGAAACAAGTTCCTGCATGGCTGGCATAGCTCCTTAAAATTGCCAAACAAAACAGCGGCAATTATGGATTATGTTTGCGCTTGCGCCGATTGTGCGCTTTTCGGCAAGTGTCCGCGACAGATTTCGCGCATGTTCGCGATCACCGTTTCCGCCGAATATTTTTCCACGCTTTGGGCAATTGCGGCGGCGGCAGGCAGGGCGTCCGGGCGGTCGACGATCTTTTGCATGAGCCGCGCCAGCTTTTCGACGTCGCCTATCGGATAAAACTGGCCGTTCACCCCGTCTTGGACAATTTCCAGCGGCCCGGGCGCGCAGTCGGAACTAAGGCAAAAAACCCCCCTTTGCATGGCCTCGGTCAGCGTCAGGCCAAATGCCTCGAAATCCGAAGTCAGGACAAGGCAGCTCGCTTCTTTTACGGCCGCCCAGGGGTCGGCCTGCCAGCCCATCCAGTCTATTTTATCATATATCCCCAGATTTTTGGCAAGTTCCCTTATCTTGCCCGCGTCTTTGCCGTCGCCCACCGCTACGGCCCGCCAGTCGCCCCGCAAGAGGGACAGGGCGCGGACGAAGTCGTCCGTGCGTTTGGCGCGTCCCGCAACCATGCGCCCGAGATAGACAAACACCGCTTTCGCGCTCCTTGGCACCAAGCTGGCGCCGGCGGGTTCCAACGGGTTGTATATCGTGTGAATTTTGCCGGGGTCAATGTCATAACTTATAAAGTTTTTCGCCATCCCTTCGGAAACGCACAAATAAAAATCCGCCCCTTTTATTCTCCCCGCCCTTTCCCCAATCCTTTGCAGGAAGGGCATGTGAAGCCAGCAGGCGACTTTAAGTTCTTTTTGGAACCATTTTTTGTACCAGACGCAGTAGCGCGTGGCTTTGGAGTCGGCCGCGATGGCTATGTCCGGCCGCAAACGGCAAAGGACAAAAAAAAGTTGGGCGATCAAAAACGGATAGCCGAGCAGCCTGGCCTGAAACCAGAGTTTAATATGTTTAGTGCCGGCCAGCCACGTGGCGTCCCTGCCCGTTTTGCCGGAAAGGACCAGGGTGATTTCATCCGTAGGGCAGCCCCAGTTTTTCAGCACCCGGTTGATGATTGTTTCCATGCCGCCCTGCCCGGACATGCGCCTGGCCACGACGAAAGCGATCTTCATGCAAAAATCCCCTTCTATTTGTCTTGGATCTGAAAGAGTTTAAGATATTTCAGCATGGTGTAAAAAGCGTGCATGCAGCAGGTAACCAGTATGGGGAAGCCTCCCAGGAAGCCGCGTTTAATTACGAATCCTTTGAAAAAAGCAAAAAAGCCATGCCCTGCGGCGGCGGCAAGCGAAGTTTTTTTGCCTTTCCCTTTCGCGGCCTCCGCCCAAATGGTGGTATATTTGTTCACTTTATTGAGAAACAGTTCCCAGTCTTCATAAGTGCGATGGTAAAGCGCGCCTTTGCACATAGCCGTCGGCAAACTGCCGCGCAAGTTCTCGTGCACTTTGCCTTCCCATTGGGCGCCGGCGCGCGGATAAAGCCTTTTTACTATATCGGGTTTCATTTCCCCATATTGGCAAAGACGGCCAAACACCAGATTTTTTCGATAAAAAGCGAAAATCTTTTGCTCATGGCCGGCGGCCGCTTGCTTGACGGAAGCGGCCAGTTCTGGCGATATCCTTTCGTCGGCGTCCAAATGGAAGACAAAATCGGCCGTGGCCTGTTCCGTGCCGAAATTGCGCTGGGCGGCGAAGTCGCCGTCCCAGGCGCGGAAAAAAACTTTCGCGCCCGCCGCCCGCGCCATTTCAACCGTCTTGTCCGTACTGCCGGAATCGACGACTATTATTTCTTCCGCTACCTGCCGGGCGCTGGCGATAGTTTCCGCAACGTGCCTTTCTTCGTTAAAGGTCAATATTACAACCGATAAATCCATATAGCAGCCCCCTTGCCCCGCCCTAAAGCAGCCGTTCGCTTTCAGCCGGAATTTTCATGTTCAGCCGGCCAATGGCCTATAAAGGAATTTTACGCAAAACGTCGGGACAGCGGCTTTATCCATACCCCCCGGGGCGCTTTTTGTGCCACTCCCAGGCGGTGGCGATTATGTCCTCTATCGCGCGTTTTGGCCGCCAGCCGAGTTCCTTTTCCGCTTTGGCGCCGCCGGCTACCAGGCGGGGCGGATCGCCCGGGCGGCGCGCGGCGCAAGCGGTTTTTATGTCAAGGCCGGTTACCGCGCGGCAAATGTCAATTATTTGCCGCACGGAATAGCCCGTGCCGCGCCCCAAGTTAAAAATCGCGCTTTTTCCGCCCGCCCGCAAATAATTGAGCGCCTTTAAATGCGCCGCCGCTATGTCTTCCACGTGTATGTAGTCCCTGATGGCGGTGCCGTCGGGCGTATCGTAATCGGCGCCGAAGATGTTGATTTGGGGAAGCTGCCCGAGGGCGGACTTTAAGGCCAGCGGGACAAGGTGCGTCTCCGGGCGGTGGTCTTCGCCGATGGGCAATGACCGGCTGGCGCCGGCGGCGTTAAAGTAGCGCAGGGACACGTAGCTTATTTTGCCGGCCATGGCCACCCATTTCATCATGTTTTCCATGATGGCCTTGGATTCCCCGTAGGCGCTTTGCGGCGCGACCGGGCAGGTTTCGTCGAGCGCTTCCTTGCCGCTGTCGCCGTAGACCGCGCAGGTGGAGGAAAAAATAATTTTGTCCACGGAGCTTTCGGCCATTTGCTCCAGAAGGGCAAGCATGCCGGCAACATTGTTGTCAAAATAAAGCAAAGGCTTTTGCATGCTTTCGCCCACCAGGGAACGGGCGGCGAAATGAAAAACCGCTTCAATGTCGTTTTCCGCGAATACCCGGCGCAGAAAGCCCCGGTCTCGCAGGTCCCCCACATAGAGTTTGGCGTCTTTGGGCGCCGCCGCCCGATGCCCCGTGGAGAGGTTGTCCAGCGCGACAGGGCGCTCCCCCGCCTCCAGCAGCGCGCAGGCGGCGTGGGAACCTATGTAGCCGGCCCCGCCCGAAACCAATATCGGCATGTTGCACCTCTCTAAATTTTTGCCGGATGGCCCGTCAGTTCGTCGGCGGCGGCCGCCGCCCGCTCCGCCGTTATGTCCTTCATGCAGCGCATGTCCGGGCATTGATGTTTCATCCTGTCCCGGCAGCCCGGGCAGGGCGGGTCCGCCCGCAGCACTATCGCGCGCCCCGCTTTGTAAGGGCCGTAAAGTTCCGGTTTGGACGGGCCGTATATGGCCAGCAGCGGCACTTTTTGGCTGGCCGCTATGTGCATGGGGCCGCTGTCGTTGGTAACGAAAATGTCCATCCGCCTGATGGCGGCGATCAAAGCGCCGACCGTCAGGCGGCCGGTCGCCATGACCGGCCGCGCCTTCATGTGGGCGGCGGCCTCTTTTGCTATGGGCAGTTCGGCGGCGCTGCCGAAAAAAACCGGCTTAAAGCCTTTAGCCGCCAGGTGTTCGGCTACGGCGGCGAATCTTTCCGGCAGCCAGCGTTTGGCGGCGGAAGCGCTGCCAATGTTAAAGCCGGCGAGTTTTTCCCCGTCCGCTATGCCGCTCTCGGCGAAAAAAGCCGCCGCCGCCTCTTCCCCCGCCGCCGGCGGGATTATTTTCAGCCCCGCGCCGGCCGGCGCGGGGACTCCCAGCCGCCGCAGAAGGTCAAGGTACATGTCGGCGGCGTGGAGGCTGCGGTCAAGCCGCAGCGGCCGGTCAAAAAACAGGCTGAACAGGCGGTGGACGGCACCCGTTTTATATTTGGCCCCGCTGAAAGCCGCCAGGAAAGAACAGCGTTCGCTCGGGTTGAGGTTTATGAGAAGGTCAAACGGCCGGCGGCGCAGCCCGGCCGCGCGCCGCCAGAGGGCGGGCAGGCTTTTGTCCCGCCCTTTGCGGTCAACGGTCAGCGCTTCGTCTATGTCGGGATTTTCGCTTATTACGTCCAGCCACTTTTCATCGATCAGATAGGAGATTTTCGCTTGGGGCGCCGCCCGGCGCAAGGCATGCAAAAAGGGCGTGGTCAGCGCCAGGTCGCCTAACTGCATTAAAAAGGTAACTATGATGTTCCCAGCTTCGTTTATTTTCATGTTTCCCCCGTCAAACCATGCCTTTTTCGCAGGCCGCGAATACTTCGCCAACGCCGATGCGCGGCATGCAGACAAATTCACGGCGGGGGCAGATTCTTTTAAAGCAGGGCGAACAAGGCGCGCCGGCGCTGATATAGCTATTCAAAGGGCCGTAGGTCCCCGCCCTTTGCCCGCTGCTCGGGCCGAACAGGGAAACGGTCGGCACGCCCGCCGCCGCCGCGATGTGCAAAGGGCCGGTGTCGCCGCCCACGCAGATGGATGCCTGTTTGACCAAGCCCAGCAGTTCGATTAGGGTGGTCCGGCCCGTGAAATCAATTATCGCCAAAGGCGCGGCCATTTTTTTTATCTTTTCGGCTTTGCCGACGTCGGCCGCGCCGCCGGCCAACGCCACGGACACGCCTTGGGCGGCGAATTTTTCCGCCAGGCGCGCGTAGTGCCCGGGCGGCCATTCTTTGCTGGACCAGCCGGCGGCCGGGAAGAATACGGCCAATTTGCCCATGGCGCCCGCTTGCGCCAAAAGATCGCGCATTTTAGCCGCTTCCCGGCTAAAGTCCGGCAAGGGGAACACCACTTCCTCCGGTATCTCCCCCAAGGAGCGTATAACGTCAAGATAACGCTGGACGACGTGGCCTTTGCTGTTTTTTCCGTATATGGGGCGGGTTACGAGAAAGCTCCCCTCGCGCATCTCGCAGTAACCTATGCGGTTGGGGCAGCCGCTCAAAACAGCGACCAGGGAACTTTTGAACAGCCCTTGCAAATCAATTGCCAGGTCAAAGCGGCGGCGGCGCAAATCCGCGCGCAAGCGCCGCAAAAAGGCGATTTTTTCCCAAAACGGCAGTTTTTTCAGCGCATTTTTGTGAAAAATAAATTTTTCGTCTATATAAGGCGCCCCCGGGAGGATATCGGCGAACTGCGGCTCCACCAGCCAAGTGATCCCCGCGCCGGGATAAAGCCGGCGCAAGGCGTAAAGCGAGGGCAGGGCGTGTATTATGTCGCCGAGCGCGCTCATTTTTATCACTAATATGTTCCGGTATGTTTTCATCAGGTTTTTTCCCGGTTTTGTTTTCGCAATATGGTTTTGACCCTTTCGCAAAGGTTGCCGGCCTGAAAAAGGTAGCCTTTTATCCCGGCGCCGGCCGCCGCCTCGATGTCGGTATCCTTGTCGCCGATCAGGAACGACCTTTCTTTGTCCACGGCGTATTCGTCAATGGCCGCCAGCAGCAGGCCGGGCCGGGGCTTGCGGCACAAGCAGGGGGGGCCGAAAGCCGGATGGTGCGGGCAAACGTAAAAAGAGTCGATTTTCGCGCCGCAGCCGGCCAGTTCCCCGTTCATGAAACCGTGCAGCGCGGCCACGTCCTCCATGCGGTAAAAGCCGCGCGCCACGCCGCTTTGGTTGGTAACCACAAAAACATGGTAGCCGAGCCTGTTCAAAAGTCCGACCGCCTCGGCCGCGCCGGGCATCCATTCAAAATCTTCCCGTTTATAAACAAAGTGTTTTTCAACGTTGAGTACGCCGTCGCGGTCGAAAAAAACCGCCGGCTTCATCGGAAATAGCCGTCCGAGGCGTCAAGCAGGCGGCAGTATTCGGCGGCCGCCCGCTCAAGCGGCACAAACCCTTCGTCATAGCCGGCGGCCAGGAGCTTGGCGGTATCGGCCCGGGTATGGCTTTGGTACTTGCCGGAAAGCTCTTCCGGGAAAGGGACGTATTCCACCCGCCCGCTTTGGAAATGCTTGAGCACGGCCTTGGCCAGCGCGTTGAAGGTATTGGCCTCGCCTGTGCCGCAATTGAAGATGCCGCTGGTTTTGGCCGCGCGCCAGAAAAAAAGATTGATTTTGACCACGTCCGCCACATAGATGAAATCACGGCGCTGCTCGCCGTCGCCGTATCCGTCCGTCCCGGCGAACAGTTGCAGCGCGCCGCCCGCGCGCATCTGCCGGTACATTTTGTAAAGCATGGACGCCATTTTGCCCTTGTGGTTCTCCTGCGGGCCGAACACGTTAAAATACCTGAGCCCGACCACCTGGCTGTGGGCCCGGGGCAGCAGCCTCTCCACGTAGCGGTCGAAAAAAAGCTTGCTCAGGGCGTAAGCATTGAGCGCCTGCTCACATTCTTTGCTTTCCCTGAACCCGTTTTTGCCGTCGCCGTAAACAGACGCGGAAGAGGCGTAAATAAAAGGTATCCTGCGCTCAAGGCAAAAATGCAGGAGCTGCTTGCCGTATTCGTAGTTGTTGCGCATCACGTAGCGGCCGTCCTCCGCCATTGTGTCCGAACAGGCGCCCTGATGAAAGATAACGTCTATGTCTTCATAATTGAATGCGCCTTTTTTAAGGTCGGCGGCAAAATCTTCCTTGTCTGATAGATCCATGACGTCCAACCCGCATAGGTTGCGGCATTTGGCGGCATTGGACAAATTGTCCACGATCAGTATGTCGCCTCGCCCGTTGTCGTTCAGGCCGCGGACTAAATTGCTGCCGATAAATCCCGCGCCGCCGGTAACTATTATCACAAATTGCCCTCCCTGACCAGGCCGGCGATTTTTTCGATCAAGCCGGTGGTAGAATAACCTTCCTCAAAATCAATTATCCGCGTTTCTTTGGCATATTCGCGCCCCGCCAATTCCTCCGGCCGGTAATCGCCGCCCTTGGCCAGTATGTCCGGCCTCAGCCGTTCCAAAAGTTTAGCCGGCGTATCTTCGGGGAACACGACTACCGCGCTTACGCAAGACAAGGCCAGGAGCAGGCGCGCCCGGTCATTTTCCGCCACGAGGGGGCGCGCCTTCCCTTTGAGTTTCCTGACCGAAGAATCGGAATTCAGGCCAACAACCAGCCGCTCGCCCAACCGCGCGGCTTTTTCCAGATAAACGACATGCCCAGCGTGCAGTATGTCAAAACAGCCGTTAGTAAACACGATCCGTTCGCCCGCGCGCCGCCAGGCATCGACCGCTTTTTCCGCTTCCGCCCAGGTGAGCGGGCGGCTGCCCTCCATTTTGTATCTTTGCGACGCCAGGGCGCCTAAAAGTTCATCCCGGCTTATGGCGTACGTGCCGGCCCTGCCCACGACGACGCCCGCCGCTTCGTTGGCCAAAAAAGCGGACTGCTTAGCCGTCAGCCCGCCCGCCGCGGCCAGGAGCAGCACGGCCGCCGCCGTGTCGCCCGCGCCGGACACGTCATATACTTCGCGCGCCGTCGCCGACACGGTGAAACTTTCCTTTGCCGCCACAAAAGTCATGCCCTTTTCCGAACGGGTAACCAGGACGGATTTCACTTTATATTTATTTATCGCCTCTGCCGCCGCCGCGCTCACCGCCTCGGTCAAGTTTTCAAGGTTTTTGCCCGTGGCCTCGCCCAATTCCTTGACATTGGGCGTTATAAAATCGGCGCCGGCGTATTTTTCCCAGCTATAGCCCTTGGGATCGACCAATACCGCTACTTTGCGCTTTGCCGCGCGCGTTATGGCCTGGCGGCAAAAAGACGGCGTGCACAGCCCCTTGGCGTAATCGGAGATGATTACGCCGTCAACGCCGTCCGCCAGCAGGCGGTCAAACCAGCCAAGCAACTTAGCTTCTTCCTCGGCGCCTAAATCCTGCGTTTCCTCAAAATCCAGCCGCAGCATCTGCTGGCCGGCCGCAATCACCCGCAGCTTGGCGGTAGTTTTGCGTCCGTTGCCGCAAAGGACGCCGCTTTTTTCAATATTGTTGGCGTCAAGCAGGCTCAACAGTTTAGTGCCGTTTTCGTCCTGCCCCGTTACCCCGCACATGTATACGGACGCGCCGAGGCGGGCGAGATTGGCGGCCACGTTGCCCGCGCCGCCAAGGTTGCGGGCGTCGCGCAGGACTTTGTTGACAGGCACGGGCGCCTCCGGCGATATGCGCCCTACGCTGCCGTAATAATAACAGTCAAGCATAAGATCGCCTATGACCGCTATTTTCAGCCGGCCGGCCTTTTGCGTCAAAAATTCCCATATTGTTTCTTTGTCTTTCATTTTCGTCGCCAAACCCTCAATAATCGTCCAGCAGGGCGCAAATTATATGCCCTATCAGCATGTGCCCTTCCTGCACCCGCGCGGTGGCAGACGCCGGCACGTTCAGGCATATTTCGCCGGCCGCCTTCAACTTGCCGCCGTTCCCGCCCGTCAGGGCAACGACGCGCAGTCCCTTTTTCCGCGCCGCTTCCGCGGCCAGGAGGACATTGGGGCTGTCGCCGGAGGTGGAAAAGGCGAAAAGCACGTCCCCTTCTACGCCCAGTGCCTCCACCTGCCTCGAAAAAATCCGTTCAAAACCATAGTCGTTGCCTACCGCCGTCAGGATGGAAGTATCCGTGGTCAGGGCCACGGCGGGCAGGCCTTTGCGCTCCTTGCGGAAACGCCCCACAAATTCGGCCGCCAAATGCTGGCAGTCGGCGGCGCTGCCGCCGTTGCCGCAAAAGAGGAGCTTGTTGCCTTTTTTAAGCGCCCCGGCGGCTATCCGGGCGGCCGCCTCTATTTCCCCGGCCAGCGTTTTTTTTAGCAGCGTCATTACTTTTTGGTGTTCGGCAATTTGCTTTTCTATGTCAACACGCATATAGCCGCCCCCGGTCATATCGCCAAATTAAGTTCCAAATGCAGCCGGTTGTTATAATGGCCGCCAAGCGGGCGTTCGCGCTCGTAATAGATGACCGCCTCCCAGCAATGCAGCTTCCGGGTGTAAGTTACCCGGTTTTTGTACACCCGGTTGTTCGAGAGGTCATATTGCTGCAAAAAGGTTACTTTGTTCAGCCGGTCAAATTTCACGTCAAGCGTATAGGTCAAGGATTTAGCGACATCCGTCCTGTTGTAGTCAAAAATGTCCGTAAGATTTTTCACGTCCGAATATAAAACGCCGACGGTAAAATTAGGCGATATGACTTTATGGAGCCCGGCATCGTAACGCGATTCGTCCGCGTTGATGCTAAGGTAACTTTCGCTGACCTTGCGGTAGCCGCCGCCCAAAGTGAGCCAAAAAGTACGCCGCCGGTCAAAAAAGATCGGATTAAGCGACAGATAAGCTCCTATGTCCTTGTGCCAGCTCCGTTTGCGAGAATCCTTCCACAATCCGCGTTCCGCCCAAAGGCGGTAGCGCAAAGGCAGTTTGAAGAGCTTGTTGCCGTAAGAGATCCTGATGTTGTTTTCCTGTTTCAGCCAGTCGTCGTCCCCGTCCTGCACATAGCCCCAAGCGTACTCGGCGCGCAGATTTTCCAGCGTATATTCCACCCAGCCCCGGGAACGGGCGCCGGTAGAACTCGACAGCAAGACATTGCCGCCCACCGTCAGGTTTTTGCCCAAGGGATAAGCTATCCTGTGCCTGATATAAAAGCCGTCGTCATTATTGTAGCCAAGTCTCGGCACGTTGCTGTCGCCGCCGCCCCGCAGGGAAACGACGTAGCGTTTGCGGTGCAGCAATTTTTTCCCCAATATATACAAATCGACATCATAGGCGATCATCTTGTCGTTCGGCCAAATCTCCACCTTTTTCGCGGTGATGTGCTGGCATTTGGCGTGGGATACGGCATCGCAGCGGCTGATGAGGGCGTTTTGCCCCTCCAGCTTGCCCGGCATTATTTCCACTATGTCCGCCGCTATGAATTGGCTGCCGGTTTTGCCGGTAACGCCGTCTATCCGCCCGAACCCCGTTTCATAATTGTAAGCGGCGGACGCCCCCTCCAAAGCGGTCGCCGGGCTGCCGGCAAACTGGGCGGGGCCTTTGGACCATACGTCTTTGGTTTTGGCGTTGCCCTCGATCCGTTCCGCCGTAACGAGCTGGTCGCCCTGGCGGACGCGCACGTTTCCTTCGGCGACAATGTCGCCGGAGATGTTGTCATAATGGACGCGGTCGGCCAAGACCGAAATCGGCGGCGCGGCCGCCTTCTTCGCGGCAGCCGCACCGCCCTGGCCGCGCAAAAAGACCAGCGCGACCAAAAAGAGCGCCGCTTTAAGCAATGTCTTGTGTTCAGGGAAAAAATCCGCTTTTCGCATAATCATAGGGCCCGCTTCTGTTTGCCGCCGCTCAAAGCCCGCCGCCGTCTCCCGAGAAATTGCTTTGCTCCTTGTCGGCCGCCTTCAACTCTTCCGGCATGACCACTCCGTTTGCTATGGCGTCTTCCCTGGTCTGCACATATAAAAGCGCGCCTTCGGGCACACGGTATTCCTTGCCTTTGACAAAAGCGCCGCCGATGACGCCGAACGGCCCTAAAATTATCATGCCGGCTACGCTGGCGCCTGCGGCGTAGGCCATGTTTTCCGTTTCTTTCCGGGCTAATTTCCCGAGAACCAGAAAGGCCTCGTTGTTGTCGATCATCTTTATGTCCGTGTAATCTATCTCCACTTTGCCGTTGCGCCCAAAATTGCGCGCCCGCGACACTTTGCTTACGACGCCGTTGCCCAAGGCGCCCTTGGGAATGACCAGCACATCGCCGATGTATATGCTGTCCTCCGCCCGGAAACGCACCTTGTCCCCTTCTTGGATGGATTTGCTGTCAAGCGCCTGCGCTATGCTTATTTTTATCAACGTATCCTTGGGCAGGACGACTTCCTTTACCTCGAGTTCCCCGCCGGGAAAAACCATGGCCATGAGGACGCTTATGCGATCATCCAAGGCCCCTACGCCGGGACGTCCGTTCAGAAGTTTTTCCGTGTTTTCCAGCCGGCTTTTGGCCGGCCCTTCGGACAAATTCTTGGTAAAAGCCCATTCGATCATATTCAGCTTGATCAAAAAAGAAGCGGCCGAAGCGTTGGGCCTGCCCTTGACGTAGGAATGTATCCTGTCTATTCGCGTCAGGATGGCATCGTCGGTAACGCTTCCGTTTATGTCCTCCTCTATGCTGTCGGTCCGTTCCACCAGCGAACCTTTCTGTTCCGTGCCGTAAAGGATCCGTTCCACCTCGCTTATCTTGCCGACCGCCGTTTCTTCTTCGGCAAAAGCCGGAACAACGGCGGTAAAGCAAAACAAAAGCGCGAGAAGGCAAATTGACAATCTTTTCATCGGCGGCATCCACTCCTTTGCGCGTTATCGCCCGTATTATTTTTTGCCCAGTTTGGCTATTCTATCCAACTGTATGCTGACCGCGTTCCTATATTCGCGCAACTTCCAGTCCGTTTTCATGATGACGGCATATTCGGCCGTTTTCGTTTCCTTTATGTGCGTGTTCACTATTTTTTCGCGCCAATCAAAGATCGCCATAACGTCCAAGTCTATAGTAAGCTCTTCCTGCGACTCCTTGCCGTAAGGATAAAATCCCTGGGACAGCTCGTTGAGTTTTATCATGACAATCATGTCAAGACCGGCTTTTTCCATGACCGTCCGCAGCATGGCCTCGCTGACGCCCGACTTGCCGGCTTCGTAGTAATCGACTTCTTCAAGCGCCTTGTAAAGGCGATCGCTGTCGTATATTTCATAATCGGGATAGGTAAAAACCTCCAGCGCTTTTTGAAAAACGATCGTATTGGCATAGTCAATGCCTTCCTGTAAATTGATGACCGGCAAGATAGCCACGCGGGCAAAGCGCGCCGGCGACTCCTTCGCTTTTTTCGCGGCGCGCGGCGCCGCGCCGGCTGCGGCGGCCTGCAAGGAAAACATCAGCAAAAACAAGCCGCACAGAAATATCCGCATTTGTTTCATTTGAGTAAATACCTCCAAAGTTTTATCCTTCACGTTCATTGCCGCATCGCAGGAAGCCCCCGGCAACTGCCGGCGAAGGCGGGATATTTCCCGCCCGGCGGCATCTGCCTTGCGGGCGCGGCCCACGGGCGGCAAAACATCCGACGAGTGCCGCAAACAGTTAGCGGAGCTTCCCCCAAACATATTTTACCACATATTCAAGCCGATAACAGCAAAGACACAAAGATATTGCAAATTTATTGCCGAGCGGCCGCCCCGACGCCCTGCGCCGCTTTAGCGCGCCCGGCCGCTCGTTTGACTTTTTCCCGCGCCTTGTGTATAATGGGACGTAGGCTAAATTCCGGTGGGGCGTCAACCCCACCGGAATTTTAATCCCGCGCCGCGCAAAAACGCTTTTCCCGCGCTTTAACAAGCGTTTCGCCCAACGGGACAGCGCGGCCCTTTTTATTGGGGGCGCGGGGGACCGAATTTGATCCGAGGGGGTGAAAAAATGCAAAAGATTGCCTCTATGCGTTATTTCAAAACAACCTGCATAGTTATAGCTTCTATCGCGGCGGCCGCCTTTTTTGCCCTGCAAAAAGAAGAATATTCCGTACGGGCGGACGGCCGGGAAAAAACGGTGGCCGTTTACCGCTGGCAAACGATTCCCGACATAATAAAAGCGGCGGGCTTCACCGTAGGCGAAGGCGACGCTTTCATCCTGCCCAAGGGCAATGTCGTTGAGCTTGCGCGCGCCGTGGACATAGTGGTTTTCGCCGACGGCGGGCGCCAAGTCATCCGGACCGGGCAGGCGACCCTGGAAAAAGCTCTGGCGAAAGCCGGCGTCAGACTAAGGGGCAGGGAAATCTTCCCCTCCGGCGGCGCAAAGCCGGCGGATGGCATGAACGTGGTGCTTTTGCGCTCGAACGAGAAAATCTTGGAAGATGTACAGCAAATACCCTATAAAGTTGTGGAAAAATACGACGACCGCATGGAACTCGGCGAAAAAGCCGTATTAAAAGCGGGCGTCAACGGCAAAAAAAAGATTTTGACCAAAATAACCGCCCGGCCCGGCGGCGGGACGGAAAAGGAAGTCCTGGCGGAGACCATTGTGGAAATACCGCAGGAGCAGCTGGTAGCGGTGGGCGATGCCAATATCGTCCAAACTTCGCGCGGGCAGTTGCGCTTTATCAAAACGCTGGACATGGAAGCCACCGCTTACACGCCCTGGGACGAGGGCTGCACCGGCATAACCAAAACGGGGATACCGGCGCGCTACGGGGTAGCGGCGGTTGACCCCGGCGTCATAAAGTTAGGGACGCGCCTTTACGTTGCCGGCTACGGGCAGGCCATCGCCGCCGACATCGGCGGCGCCATCGTCGGCAACCGGATAGATTTGTGCATGGAAAGCACCGCGCAGGCGATAAAATTCGGGCGCCGGAGAGTGAAGGTCTATATTTTGGAATAAAAATCCGGCGGCTTTAAGGGAAATGAAGGCCATGCTTAAAGAAGTGATCGTAGTCGAGGGGAAAAACGACCGGGCGGCGGTACTGCGCGCGCTGGACGCGGAAGTGCTCATAACCGGCGGGTTTTCCTTGAACGGGGCGGCAATGGAAAAAATACGGATAGCTTACGAAAAACGCGGCATAATCATACTGACCGACCCGGATGGCGCCGGCGAGCGGATCAGAAAAAAACTTACCGCAAAATTCCCCAACGCCGGCCAGGCTTTTGTCGCCAAAGAAGACGCCACGGCGGCGGGCGACGTCGGCGTGGAACGCGCTTCGGCAAAAACCATTCTGGCCGCCCTGGCGAAAACGCGCACGCATACGCAGGCCAAAGGGACGCTTTTTTCCATGGCGGACATCTTCGCGCACAATTTGACCGGAACGGAAAACGCGGCGCAAAGGCGCGCCGCCTTAGGCAAAGCGCTGGGCATCGGCTACGCCAACGCCAAGGTTTTTTTGTATAGGCTGAACAATTACGGCATCGCCTTAAAAGAATTTGAGCAGGCGCTGGCCGCCCTGAAGGAGTAACCCGGCGTGAAGGCGCGTTTGGCAAACAGCGGCGAAATCCAGCAAACTTTGCGGCGGCATGGGCTTCGGGCGGACAAAAAACTTGGCCAGAATTTTCTTTCCGACCAAACGGCCCTGCAAAATATCGTTGCCGCCGCGCAGCCGCAGCCCGATGACCTCATTCTGGAAATAGGGCCGGGGCTGGGCGGATTGTCCCGCCATCTGGCGCGAAGCGGCTGCAAAAAAGTGCTGGCGGTGGAGCTTGACCGCCGCTTCGCGCCCCTTTTGTCCAAACTGGAACAAGAATACGCTTGCTTTGAGGTGATTTACCAGGACATATTAAAGGCCGACCTGGAAAAAGCCACCAACGGAGAGCCCTTCAAAGTAGTAGCCAATCTCCCCTATTATATAACCACTCCCGTCCTCATGCGCTTTCTGGAGAGCGGCCTGGCTTGGGAACGCTTGGTGGTAATGGTGCAGGGCGAGGTCGCCGGGCGGATGGTCAGCCCGCCCGGCGGCAGGTCATACGGCGCGCTGTCGGTGGCCGTGCAGTACCGTTCGGACGCGCGGATTGTGCTGGCCGTGCCGCCGGACGCTTTCGTCCCGCCGCCGGCCGTGGAATCGGCGGTCGTCGTTTGCCAAAAGCGCCCGGCGGCGCTGAACGTCGGCAACGAGACATTGTTTTTCCAAATAGTGCGGGCGGCTTTTTCCCAGCGCCGCAAAATCGCCGCCAATTCTTTGCGGAACATGGGCCTTACGCCGGAACAAACCGCCGCCTGGCTCAAAGCCGCCGGCATAGACGGGCAAAGGCGGGCGGAAACCCTCTCCTTGGAAGATTTCGCCCGCCTTGAAAACACTTTCGCGAAGTGGCGGTAAAGGCCGGCAGTTTAGCCCTTTCCTTTCAGGACAGCGCGGCGGTAAGCAGCGGCAGCACTTCTGTCAGGTCGCCGACTATTCCGTAGTCGCAATTTTTGAAAATAGGCGCGTCGGGATCGTTATTGACGGCCACGATGATGCCGGCGTCTTTTATGCCTTTTAAGTGCTGTATGGCACCGGAAATGCCGCAGGCTATATACAATTTGCCGCTGAAGATCTGCCCGGACATGCCAATATAACGGTCAAGCGGCAAGTAGCGGAGCGATTCGGCCACCGGGCGGGAGGAGCCCAGGGCGGCGCCGGCACGCGCGGCCAGCTTTCTCGCCAGTTCAAGATTTTTCGCGTCGCCGATGCCCTTGCCCACGGCGACTACCCGCTCCGCCCCGGCAATGGGCGCGTCAATATCGGCGCTTGCATTAAATTCGCACCCGTCCGCTTTGAGCCGTTTCGCCAGTTCCTTGGCCAGTTCCTCCGCCGGAGCGCCTTTTAAGATAATGTTTTTGCGAGGGCCGGTCGCCGTCGCTTCTTTTTTGCCGATGGCCGGCTCGGTTTTGGGCGGTTTGCCGATGATGTGGGCGGCGATCACCATGCGCTGAATTTCGTTCGTGCCTTCGTAAATGGTGCAGATTTTAGCGTCGCGGTATGCGCGCTCGACCTCCATGCCTTTCAGGTAGCCGTTGCCGCCGAAAATTTGCAGCGCGTCGTTGACGATTTCAAGGCAAACGTCGGATGCGTATTGTTTGGCCATGGCGGCCTCCATGCCGTACGGCTCGTGGTTTTCCTTAAGCTCGGCCGCGCTGTAGACCAAAAGCCGCGCCGCCCGCAATTTTGTGGCCATGTCGGCCAGTTTGAAGGATATGGCCTGCTGCTGCGCGATCGGCTTGCCAAATTGGACGCGCTTTCGGGCGTATTCCAAAGCGTTCTCATAAGCGCCCTGGGCGATGCCGAGCGCCTGCGCGGCGATGCCGATGCGCCCGCCGTCAAGGGTCGCCATGGCAATCTTGAATCCGTCGCCTTCCTTGCCCAAAAGATTTTCCTTCGGAACCTTTACGTCCTTAAAAATCAACTCGGCGGTCGCGGAAGAACGGATGCCCATTTTGTCGTAATGTTCGCCGACGGCAAAGCCCGGCCAGCCCTTTTCCACGATAAACGCGCTGATGCCGCGCGTCCCTTTGTTTTGCGCGGTTAAGGCAAAAACAACATAGATGCCGGCTTTGCCCGCGTTGGTTATAAAAATCTTGCCGCCGTTTAAGACGTAATGGCTGCCTTCCGGCACGGCGGTAGTTTCGGTTCCGCCCGCGTCGCTGCCGGCGTTGGGCTCGGTAAGGCCGAAAGCGCCCAATTTCTCGCCTTTGGCCAAAGGGACAAGATATTTTTCTTTCTGCGCTTCGGAGCCATAGGCGAAAATCGGCCAGGATCCCAGCGAAACATGCGCGGAAAGAATAACGCCCGCGCCGCCGTCAACCCGCGAAAGCTCTTCCACCGCTATGGCGTAACTTATAATGTCAAGACCCGCGCCGCCGTACCCTTTGGGGAACGGTATGCCCAGCAGCCCTAAATCGCCCAGTTTGCGCACGGCCTCGTCGGGGAAGCGGTTTTCTTTGTCCAGCGCGAACGCCGCCGGTTTTATTTCCGCCTCCGCGAATTCCCGGACCTTGGCGCGCAAAGCCTCATGCTCTTTGCTTGTCCTGAAAAACATGGTCAACGCATCCTTTCGCATCATGACTATTGGCGGCTTCCCCGCCGCCCACTAAAACCGTCCAGCCTTTTTCCTGCCGCGCCCGTCCCTGTTTCATGAGCTGCCCCAGCGCGCGTTTGAAGGCCGCCTTGCTCAGGCCGAATTTTTCCCTGACGATTTCCGGCGGCGTATCGTCGCCGTAAGGCATGCGCCGGCCGCACGCAACAAGGAACCCTTCTATTTTTTGCGCGTCGGTTTTCATGGCCACTTCTTTTATTTGTTTTTGCGATATGTTCAGGCGCCCGTCCGGGCGCACGAAAGTTACCCGCCCGGAAATTTCCTCGCCCATCGCGGGCGGCGCGCCCGGACGCTCGTCCCGGTGCAGGAAAGCGATATGCTTGTCGGCGGTGAAAAGCAGCCACCCGCTGTCAAGCTGGTTGTAAACCCGCCCCACGGCCGTGTCGCCGATCTTTGCGCCTGCGGCCGGTTGCGCGCTTTGCCTGATCTCGTCCTCGACCAGCATGGTTACCGCTTGGCGGCCTGATTTGTCGCGGTAGGGTTTTACCCATATTTTCTGCCCGACGGACACCCGGCCGCGCATTTGGCGGAAAGGCAGAAAAACGCCCCTTTCCGCGCCTATGTCGACGAAGCCTCCATGCTTGGTCATGCTCATGACCTCCGCCAGGCCGACTTCGCCCTCTTTCAGCCCGGGCAGCCTCATGCTGGCGGCCAGGCGGCCTTTGGGGTCGCGGTACAGGCTGACCCTTACATCCTCGCCTAAAGACACGCTTGCCGTTTGCTGCGCTTTATGAAGCAGTATGTCGTCGGAAGAGCTGCCCGTGCCGGCATCCAAGAAAGCGCCCAGGTCGCTGATCCGGGCGACTTTCAGCGTATATTCTCCGCCCGGCGCAAATCCCCCTTTGTTCATAGCCCCGCCGTCCGCACAACCGGCGCGTCCCCCCAAAGCTGTTCAAGGTTATAAAAACGGCGGTCTTCTTCCCGGAACACATGCGCCACCAGGCCGCCGTAATCAAGCAATATCCAGTTGCCCTGTCCGCGTCCGCGCCCCTCGGCGTGGAGAAGATCATGCCCGGCGGAGCGCATTTTCTCCTCAATATTGTCCGCTATGGCTTGGGCCTGCGCAAAACTGCCGGCGCCGCATATAACAAAATAATCCGCGATGGTTGTCAAATTTCTGATATCCAAAGTCAGTATGTCCCTGGCTTTTTTCTCATCCGCCGCCAGCGCGGCGATTTTTGCCATAGCAATAGTGTCCAACTTCGCAAACTCCACCCTTCCCGCGCTTCGGCGCCGGTCGGCAAACGGCGCGGCGGCTGTTTTTAAGCATCCCGCGAAAGATGCGCCGCATTGTTTGCCTTTGTATCCAGTATAACCCGTAAAAAGGCATTTGTAAAACCATAAATTGCGTCTTCCGAAAAACCCCGCCCTGCGGTTTCGCAAGAAATACGGCGAAAAAGCCGGCGTTTTCAGGCGCCGGCTTTTTCGCTTTTAAATTTTCCCCTGCCATGTCAACGCGTCATTTAATCTCGGCCGTTGCCCCGGCTTCCGTAAGTTTGGCTTTGAGCGCCTCGGCATCGGCTTTGGCAATCTTTTCCTTTATGGCCTTGGGGGCGGAGTCAACGAGATCTTTGGCTTCTTTAAGGCCAAGGCTGGTTACCTCGCGCACTACCTTGATGACGTTGATTTTGCTTGCGCCGGCGCTGGTCAATATGACGTCAAACTCCGTCTGCTCCTCAACGGCGGCCACGGGAGCCGCCCCCACGGCGGCCACGGCCACCGGGGCGGCGGCGGAAACGCCGAATTTTTCCTCCAAGGCTTTTACCAGTTCGGAAAGTTCCAGTACGGTCATCTGCTCAATTGCTTGAATGAATTCTTCTTTGGTCATTATTATCCATACCTCCAATTATTGGCCGCGCAAAGCGGCATTTTATATTTGTGCTTGCCGCGCACAGAGAAAAATCAGGCGGATTCTTTTCGCTCTTTTATCGCGTTTAGCGCGCAGACAAACTTTCGCAAACTGCCATGCAGGACGTTGACAAGGCCGGAAAGCGGCGCTTGCATGCCGCCGAGCAGCTTGGCGACAAGCACTTCGCGCGGCGGCAGGCCGGCCAGCCGCTTGACGCCGTCGGCGCCGATCGTCTTGCCGTCCACTATGCCGGCTTTTATTTCATAAGACTTGAGTTTGTTGTCTTTGATGAAATCGGAAAGCAACTTAGCCGGGGCAACCGCGTCCGTCGCCGACCAAGCCATTGCCGTAAGCCCTTCGAGGTATTCTTCAAGCCCGGTTATGCCCACTTCTTTGGCGGCTATCCGCGTCAGCGTGTTCTTAAACACCTTGTACTGCACGCCAGACTCGCGGGCTTTGCGGCGCAAAGCCGTATCCTGGGCTACCGTTATGCCGCGGTAATTCGCTAAAACAACTCCTTTGGCCGTTGTCAAATACTCCTTTATTTTAGCAACTTGATCCTGCTTTTCGGGTCTGATGACTGCCATATATCGTTGACACCTCCTTTTTCCTTATCAAGCGGCGCGCCTTGCCGCGGCGCCGGCAACGCCAAACAGCCTCCGCGGGCGGCGAAGGCTGCTGTTTGCAAAAATTTGCGAAACTTTCCTGCCTCAACCTCGGCCGGCGATAAAATCATTAAGCCCTAAGGCGCCTGCTGTCTGCGGTCCGTTTTGGTTTCCCTGTTTTGCCGGTTCGGCGGCTGCATGCCGCCCGCCGCTATTCTTTGCGTATTTGGGACGCCTTCAGTATATTGACCAATATTCCCGGGCCCATGGTCGAGGAAAGCACGATCTTTCTGATGTACTGGCCTTTGGCGCCGGACGGCTTCACCTTGAGCAAGGTTTCTATCAAGGTGGCGAAGTTCTCCTCCAGTTTGCCCTGCTCAAAGGACACCTTGCCGATGGGCGCGTGTATATTGCCGGCTTTGTCGGTGCGGTATTCGATCTTGCCGGCTTTTATCTCGCCGATGGCGCGGCTTACGTCCGGCGTTACCGTGCCGACTTTGGGATTGGGCATGAGACCCTTGGGGCCGAGTATTTTCCCGAGCCGCCCGACCAATCCCATCATGTCGGGAGTAGCCACCGCCACGTCAAAATCCGACCAGCCGCCCTTTATCTTGTCCACCAGATCTTCCGCGCCGACAAAATCGGCGCCGGATGTTTCCGCCTCTTTGGCCTTGTCGCCTTTGGCGAACACCAACACCCTTTTTGTTTTTCCCGTCCCGTTGGGCAGCACTACCGCGCCGCGGACCTGCTGATCCGGATATTTGGGGTCGACCCCCAGTTTTACCGCGACCTCCACCGTCGCGTCAAATTTGACGCTCGAAGTCTTTTGCGCCAAAGCGATAGCCTCGGCCGGGTCGTACTGCTTCTGCCGCTCAACGAGCTTTGCCGCTTCCTGGTACTTTTTGCCAAATTTTGCCATTGTTTTGCCTCCCCGTGGTAATAACGGATTTTTCCTCCCACATGTCCTGCCGCTTTGTCAGTCGGTGATTTCAATCCCCATGCTGCGGGCCGTCCCCTCGATCATGAGCATCGCCGCGTCAATGCCGGACGCGTTGAGGTCGGCCATCTTGCTTTGGGCGATTTCGCGCACTTTCTCGCGGGTAACTTTCGCCACTTTTTTCTTGTTGGGTTCGCCGGAAGCTTTCTCCAAACCGGCGGCCTTCTTCAAAAGCACCGCCGCCGGCGGAGTTTTGGTAACAAAGGTGAAAGACCGGTCCTCAAAAACCGTAATCACCACCGGTATGATGAGGCCGGCGTCTTTGGCCGTCCGTTCGTTGAATTCCTTGACAAACGCCATAATATTGACGCCCGCCTGTCCGAGCGCCGGGCCAACGGGCGGCGCCGGAGTAGCTTTGGCGGCCGGTATCTGCAATTTTACCAATTTCGCTACTTTTTTCGCCATTGTAACACCTCCTTATTCAAGCGTTTCTATTTGCGTAAAATCAAGCTCGACGGGAGTCTCCCGCCCGAACATATTGATGAGCACCTTGAGTTTGCCGCGTTCCTCGCTGATTTCGGAAACAACGGCCGTCCAGCCTTCAAAAGCACCGTCGCTTATCCGTATCGTCTGTTTGAGCTGCAAGTTGATCCTATTTTTTGTCTCTTCCATGCCCATGGAACGCAAAATTTGCCTGACCTCCGGCTCGGTCAGCGGCGTCGGCTTGGTGCCCGACCCGACAAACCCCGTAATCCCCGGGGTGTTGCGGACTACGTACCAGGAACGGTCGTTCATGATCATCTCCACCAGCACATAACCGGGAAAAACCTTCTTTTTGTTGACTTTCCGCTTGCCGTCTTTATATTCTATCTCGTTTTCCATCGGCACCAGCACCCGGAAAACTTCGTCTTCCATGCCGAGGCTGTGAATTTTCCGCTCCAAGTTGGCGGTAACTTTATTCTCATAGCCGGAATAGGTATGAATGACATACCAGTTTCTTTCTGCTTCCATTTTCTAAAACCCCGCAAAGCGGGTCAAGCGCCCGCCGTCTCCTCAGCTTTTTAAGAATATCCGGAACGCTAGGGCAAACACGGAATCAAATATCCAAATCAATACGGACACCAGCATAACCGCGATCACAACGACGCCCGTATAAGCGACAAGCTGCTGGCGGGTGGGCCAGGTAACTTTTTTCAACTCTATATTGACTTCGCGCAGGAACTTTTTGACGCCGCTTATCGAATGCATATTTGCCGTATTGTCTTGGACAGACACGCTCTGCTCACATCCTTATGCCATGCCGGATTTATTTTGTTTCTTTGTGCGGGGTATGTTTCTTGCAGAATTTGCAGTATTTGCTGATCTCGATGCGATCCGGATCGTTTTTCTTGTTTTTGTTTGTCTGATAATTGCGTTGCTTGCACTCAGTGCAGGCCAACGTAACCGCCACGCGCATATTTCACACCCCGCTTATCAAAAAATAAAGCCACTTTCAAAGTGTCGCTAATATACTGTATCACAATTAACAATGCGTGTCAACAAAACCGGCGCGGAAAATTTCCGGCAGGAAAAAGCGGCGCGCTTTGAAAACAAAGGCCATAGTCAACAAAGCGGGCGGCAAGGTGCCCCGCCTTGCGTTTGCCGGCGGGAAACGGGTCGATTTGCGCCTTTTCAGCGGGTTGCGTAATTTTGGCGGAGCCGTTTAACCTCTGCGGGAAGTCAGATCGGCGCTTGCCTGTTTGCGCGGGCGACAAGTTCAGAGAGCCGATCATGCATCAATCTTGAAATGCGAAAGGTGGTTCCTTATTTCTTCGACCGAACGGGACATATCTTCCGCAGACGAAGAAACTGAACTGCCTATGGAAGAAGCCTGTTCGCTCAAGGTATGCAAATCCGACATCTTTTGCGATATTTGTTCCGTGCTTTCGTTTATCGCCTCCATCGCGCCCATGATCTCGGCGCTTTCTGCCGCTTGTTGCTGCGCGACCGCCGCGATCCCCTGAACTGATTCATTCGCGCTGGATATTTCGGCCGTTGCGGCCGATATCCCGTCAACGGCGGCATTTGCCATGGCCATTATCTGCTTGGCGATATCGACGGAGTCTTTCGTTGCCGCTATCGCCGCCTGCGCGTTGCCGCTTAGGTTCGACACAAGAACTTCCACGCTCTTTGAAGCGTTGCGCGATTCTTCCGCCAACTTGCGGACTTCTTCCGCGACAACGGCGAAACCCCTGCCTGCTTCCCCCGCTCTGGCCGCTTCAATCGCCGCGTTAAGAGCGAGAAGATTCGTCTGATCCGCGATAGCCGCAATGACATTCATGAATTTGGATATTTCGGAAATCGATCCGGACAATTCGATAATTTTCTTCTGATTCTCCCGTGTTTTCTCATCAACGACGTTAATGCTTTTAACAAGGTTGTTTACGGATTCCACCGCTTTTTCTGAAATTTTCGTTGTTTTGGCGAGCGAGTTTGCGCCGTCGACGGACATCTTGGCGACGGAATTCGCTCCGTTCGCCATTTCCGATATGTTCAGCTTCCCGCTCTCCACCGCCTTCGCGTTGACTTGACACAGGCGCGTAACCTCGCCGATGAGCGATCTGGTTTCAACCATCGCGTCACTGTTGTCCCGTGAGAGAGCGGACAGTGTCTCCGTGTTTTCCGTGATCGTCTCCGACGTGTTCACCACTTCCAGAAGAGCCGCCCTCTGGGAAAATATCATGCCGGACAGCGACTCGATAAGCTGCCCCAACTCGTTTTTTTCTTTGTAATTAAAATCCTCTTGTGTAATCGTAAGATCGCCGTCTTTGCCCCTGTCTGTGAGTTGGACTATACTCTTCAGCGGCTTTGAAATCATCCTCATGAGCCAGAAGGAAATAACAAGCGCAAATGCCAGCACCGCCAGCGAAATCACGCCCACCGCGACTATTGATGATGTTATCGCCGAATACATGTCTCTTAAAGATTTTCCTGTGAAAAGCATACCCATGTTCTTGCCAGACATCGGGTCTTTAATGGGGGAATATTGAATCAGGTACGGAGTGTCCAGTATATCCGACTCATCGGTATATTGCCCGCCTTCTCCCAAAACCCGATCGATCACGTATTGAGGCGCGGTCAGAGATAAAACCCTTTTGCCGTTTTCCTGCAGCGTCGAATTTATGCAAGTTTCATTGGCGAATATGACGGCCTCCGTTCCGAAAAGTGTTTTCAACTCGTCGACCAGATTTTGATCCTCCAGCGAGAACGCCGCCGTAAGCCATCCCACGATTCGGCCGTTGTATCTGACAGGGGAGCCGCAGTAGTAACCGAGCTTTGTGGATATCCCAATCATAAACATTTCATAGGTATTTCCCCCAAGCGCGAGTTTCACGTCCGGATTGTTGATGATATTGTCACCGATATTCTCCTTGTTGTGAGGACGCGCGAGAATTTCACCGTCCTCGGCGCCGACAGCCAAAATATCTATGCCCCCCGCGTCCATCAGCGGCTTAGTCAAATTATAAATGCCCTCCGAATCCCTCTCTTTCATAAGCCTGGCAAGTTCGGGCATTTCAGTCAGTTTATCCCTGAACGCGCGAGTCCGGTTCATCTTGTCCGACACGGCTTTCTTAAAACCGTCGGCGGCGCGCGTTATATCTTCATCGGCGATTCTCCTTATGTAATCGTTAAAATAATGTATCGCCGCGGCGGATGTACAGGCGACCGATATGGCGACCAAAAGAAAAGAAACGATAATGATCCGCGCCCCGATTTTCAAGTTCTTAAACAAACGCGTTACCTCCTAATTTTATTGCTAAAATCAGTTAAGTTCATAGCCGGCAGGAAAAGCGAATCTTTAACTACTTATCAATTATAAAAGATTTTACCTATTTTTCGTAATAGGAATATTTCAAAAATAATAATCGTGAATTGCAAAAGTAAGTTCCAGTACTGTAGCGTCATTGCGGAAGTTTCTCTTGCAAGAAGTTCCAGTTTTTACTTTGCACGATTAAGTTCCATGATTCACAGTAGCTTGTGCCAC
>JAISLQ010000037.1 GCA_031290885.1 Acidaminococcales bacterium | reverse complement strand
CTTTAAGAGCATAACAGGGGACAACGGGGCGGAATTTGCAGGGCTGAAAGGCGCGGTGGAATGCGCGGTATATTTTTGCCATCCGTACGCAAGCTTTGAAAAGGGGACGAACGAGCGGCACAACGGGCTCTTGCGGCGATTTATAAAAAAGGGCGGGAGCATAGACGAACTGGCGCCGGAGATCATAGAGATGGCGGCGGAGTGGAACAACAATCTGCCGAGGAAGATTTTAGGCTACATGACGCCTATAGAAGCGTTAGCGCAAGAGCTTATGAAAATCAAAGAGGCAATCGCGGCATAATCCCCTTGCCTAAGCCATGGCGATACAAGGATTGGTGTATGCCAAGCCCTATGGGAAATTTGTTGCATTTGATATTGCAATTGACCGACTCCTTAAAAGGCGGCTGTTTTTAAAGTAGTTTAATAAAGTTACTTTATGTCAAACTAAATGAGCTTTTTTATCAAACTAAATGCGCGCTTATAATAGCCCACGACTTCCTCCCGCATACGCGGGGGATTTTATTGCTTTCTAAATCCGATGTATGAGCCAAACCCAAGCATATACAGTGAAAGTGCGATTGCGCCATTTTCCTTTTCGGCTATTGCGCGCAGCTCGTCAATAACAGTATCATTGGGAACGATAGCGGCGGCGGTGTTTTCTACAACATTTTCAATGACAGAGGGCAACGCCATGCACATTTTACAGAAAGCGTCTGCTTGTCCGGTAACAATACTATAAAACTCGTCCATGCTTACACGGCGTATTCTACGGTGTCTTTGTCGAATTCCATCGATACTGACAGCCCAAGTGGTATTTTGAGAATGTCTTGCTATTGCTTCAACAAGAAAACACGCACAATCATCATCTTTAAGCAACTGCCCTTGCATTGTAATATATGTCCTGCTGCTTGAAGCCGAGTTCATGGTATTGTGCTTGTTCTTCACCTCAACATAGATGGTCGAAACCCTGTCGCCGTCCGGCAGCATAATGCCGCCGTTGCGTTTGAAAATGACGTCCCAACCTTTCGAAGGGATAGAACAACTGGCTATATACTGAAAAATGCGTTGATGAAAATAGCCTATGTCGTTATTGTTGGACTTATCGCGCTGGCGAAAAATTTCATTCTTGATAATCTCTTCCCAAGAGTAGCGATAAACCGTTTTGTCAAAAATTAATTTTATAGGATCCACAATATTGCTATTAAAATTCTGCAAGTCAAAAGCAACGAGTTTGTCGCCGTATTGCTGTATGGTTAATTCAACATGTTTATGAAAGTCCGCGTCTGAAATAAAGCCTAACACTGACATTTTGCAGTATCCAGGCCCTTGTAAATTTCTTTTGCAATCGCAAAGGCAAGGTTTATGGGCACAGCGTTACCGACCTGTTTGTATTGGCTGCCTACGCTTCCACAGAAAGTCCAATCGTCCGGGAAACATTGGATGCGGGCATTTTCGCGGATGTTAAAGGGGCGCGGTTCTAATGGATGACAACGATCTGTTTGTTTTTGCGATGGAGAAGTTAAAACCGTCAGCGATGGCTCATCGAGGGAAAGTCTCCGTAAAATGCCTGTGCGGCCGCCGCCCATAAAATAACAGCTTTTCATATACTCTTTTGCGATATTGTCTGGTATGTCGCGCCAATAACCACCAGGCGGAACCAATTCAAATATCTTGCGTTTGCATTCCGAATATTCAGCGCCCTCGCTTGCGGGAATGTTTTTGAGCACATCGCGCAAAACAGGCTTATAACTATGGGGCAAAGGAAAGTCAATTTTTATTATTTCCACCAAGTCATTGCGAATGCCGATTGTAATTAGACGTTCCCGCTTTTGAGCGACCCCGTAATCCCAAGCATTTAAAATTTGTTTCTGGCTTGCGTAGCCGCTTTTTGCAAAAATATCAAGGATTGTTTGATATGTACGCCCTCCATCGTGAGTCAGCAAGCCGCGCACGTTCTCAAACAAAAATACTTTCGGTTGAAGTTTTTGCAAGAATACGGCGAAGTGGTAAAAAAGAGTTCCCCGCGCGTCCTCTAATCCTAAACGCTTTCCGGCATAAGAAAACGACTGGCAGGGCGCGCCCCCGGAAAGCATATCTAATTCTCCGACCGGCAGCTTAAACAGATCTGACAAGTCCAAAGAGGAAATGTTTGCTATGTCGTCGTGAATGACGTTCCAAAACGGGCGGTTGCGTCTTAGCGTGGCTGCGGCGTCTTTGTCAAGCTCTATCAAGGCGCGAGTATTAAAACCCGCCTTTTCGATGCCAAGAGCAAGGCCACCCGCTCCGGCAAACAGTTCAATCGAAGAAAACAAATGTTTTGCCGCTGCGAATGGCGCGACAGCGTTTTTAATGTGCAAATTTTTTGTAATTTCGGCAGCCTGCGGCATTTTCTCAACCCGCTTTCTTGAGGAATCACCCCAGAACACGCAAAAAGATTTCATTTATTAAAATCATAGCCTGATTTGGCATCATCGTCAAGAAATCTCACTGCAAATCCCTTAAATATCGGCGGCAACTACGCTTCTTTTCCTTATGAAGTTCATCCCAGCGCCGGCGGCAACCTCCACCTTGCGGCGCCATGCGAATCAAGTCTTTTGTCGCATACTTCGCGCAAGTTGCTTGCAGAGCGCGGGCGTTGTGAATATATTTTATGTCGCTTAAACATCGGCAAGAACATGCCAACGCGCATGGCCAACGCCCACGCGGTACGTTGGCCGCTAAAGCGCGATTTGATGGCGGCCGCTTTAAATCGCCCGTATATCGCGTTTGCGCGAAGGCGATTTAATTACGGCGTTGGCGGGAGCGCGGCAGATGCCGAAGCCCCCCGGCATGATTTCAGGCTTTGCGGAAGATCTCTCCGGCAGCGCCAACATGCCCTGCCCCGCTACCTGGCCGAAGCCCAGTATGTTTTGTCGTTGAGCAGGTTCCAGAAGCGCTCTGTGTCAATGTCCAAAACAACGTCGGCGCGCTGCGCCCCGACAGGGGGGGCTTCTTCATAGGCCAGGGATTGCCCGTAGGAAAGTCCGTACTGGTCATTCACGTCGACAAAGACATTTTCCTTTCGGACAATTAAGGAAGGGTCAATGATGATGGCCGCAACAATCACGTCCCAGTCAAAGAAGGTAAAGTCCTCGTTTTTTTCAAAACTTTGCCCGACAAAGGAAGCTCGCAGCAATTGCGCCTGCCCGCTCTTGCCGAGGGTTTTCAGCAGACGGTCATAGTGCGCGCGCCGAAAAACGACCTTTTCGCACACGTCCAGCCCTACTATTGTTTGCTCTTTAAATGGCGCCCGCAATGATATTTTGGCTGCTTCGGGGTCAAAATACCAGTTAAATTCCGCTGCGGGAGTAATGTTGCCCGGCCTGTAGAAAGCGCCTCCCATGTAAACCACCCGTTTAATCAGGGGAACGATGTCCGGGGCTTTTCGGATCGCCAGGGCCAGATTGACGCAAGGGCCGATGGCGGCAATGGTTATTTGGCCGGGGTTGGCCCTGACCGAGTCGATGATAAAATCCACGGCGTGCTTTTTTATCGGTTTGACCGCCGGATCCGGGGCGATGCCGTAGCGCTTTATATAGTCCTCCTGCCAGGATTTGGGTTCAGGCAGGCCAAAGCAGCCCACCCATGCGTCCTGCCCCCTGCCGAACAGAGGGCGTTCCAGTTCAAACAGTTCATGCCGGTTGGGGCGCAGTGGATAAGCAAGGCCAGCCGCCACCGGGACGGAGCTTTTGCCCTCGATTTCAAGCTGGCGCAGGGCGGACGCGACCCCTGCCTTCACCCAACTGTTGCCGCTAACGATCGTTACCCCCACCAGTTCCACGCGGGGAGCATTGGCCAGCAAAATCATGGCCACGCCGTCGTCAAACGAGTCTACCATATCTGAGTCCAACAAGACCATTTCTTTTGACAAGGCCGAGGGTGCGTGAACCGTAAAGATAAAAAAGAAAAACAGGAAAAATGCAATCTGTTGCGCGATTTTCACTCTATACACCTCATTCCTGCCATATAGCCGGCTTGTGCTTCCCTCGGCGCGGCAAGAAAATTGTCGATTCCGCCGCCTGCCCCCCCCCCCCGCCATTGAAGGAAAATAAACTATCGTAAAACTTGGCGGCGCGGCCTTTTTATGTCCCGCGGTCAGCGCAAGTTGTAGAAAACCTCATGGCCGCGGTATTGGGCGGCTACGCCCAGCGCTTCCTCGATCCTGAGCAACTGGTTGTATTTGGACACCCGGTCGCTGCGCGCCGGGGCGCCGGTCTTGATCTGCCCGGCGTTGACCGCCACGGCGATATCCGCGATCACCGCGTCATCGGTCTCGCCCGAGCGGTGGGATATTACGCAGGTATAGCCAGCGCGTTTGGCCATTTCGATGGTATCGAAAGTTTCGGTAAGCGTGCCTATTTGATTTACCTTGATCAAAATCGAGTTGGCAACGCTTTTAGCTATGCCTTTCTCAAGGCGCTTGACGTTGGTCACGAACAAGTCGTCGCCTACCAATTGCAGTTTTTTGCCCAATTTTTTCGTCAGCGCGGCCCAGCCCGTCCAATCGTCCTCGGCCAGCCCGTCCTCAATGGAAATGATCGGGTAGCGTTCCGCCAAATAGGCGTAATAGTCGATCAATTGTTTAGCCGTAAATGTCTTGTTCTCGCCCGCGAAAGAGTATGTGTTGGCCTTTGCGTCGTATATCTCGCTGGCGGCGACGTCAAGCGCCAGCGCCACCTGTTCGCCCGGACTGTAGCCGGCTTTTTTGATCGCCTCGACGATAACCGCCAGGGCTTCCTCGTTCGATTCCAAGTTGGGCGCGAAGCCGCCTTCGTCGCCGATGGACGTGCTGAGTTTTTTTTCTTTAAGCACGGTTTTCAAGTGATGGTATATCTCCGCGTTCATACGCAGGCCTTCAGCGAAGGACGCCGCCCCTACCGGCATGATCATAAATTCCTGTATGTCGACGTTGTTGTCGGCGTGCGCGCCGCCGTTTAAGATGTTCATCATCGGAACGGGCAGTTCCTTGGCGTTGGCGCCGCCCAAATAAACGTACAGAGGCAGCCTGGACACGATCGCCGCCGCCTTGGCCACCGCCAGCGACACGCCCAATATGGCGTTGGCGCCAAGTTTCCTTTTGTTTGGCGTACCGTCAAGCTTAATCATAAGATTGTCTATTTCCACTTGCTCCAAGGTGGACATGCCGACTATTTCCGGCGCGATCTTTTCGTTTACATTGGCAACCGCCTTGGTCACGCCCTTGCCGAGATAGCGCTTTTTGTCGCCGTCGCGCAGCTCTACCGCCTCATGCGCGCCGGTTGAAGCGCCTGACGGCACGGCGGCGCGGCTGCACACGCCGCTTTCAAGCTCAACCTCCACTTCGATAGTCGGATTGCCGCGCGAATCCAATATTTCCCGCGCATAAACATCAACGATTTCCGTCATCAGCCAACATCCTCCTTGTTTTCTTGTAATGGCCGGCCCATGCCGGCCTCCCTATCCGGCGCGCTTGCGCCGAAGATTTTAAAAGCTTGCCCGGCCGCAAACTATAATTTCCCCTCTTTTGCCGGGCAAAGCGGCGCCTCATTGAGGGGACAGGGAAGGCAAGTCGTCCGCAAAGGCAGATCCGGCATTGGAAGTTCCAAGCGCAAAGCGCTTTGCCCCGCAAAAACGCCGCCGCCGCAAGCGGCGGTCAACTGACGATCAGGCTTTCCCCCGTCATTTGCGCCGGTTTTTCTATTCCCAGGATCTGGAGCATGGTTGGGGCGATGTCCGCCAGTATCCCTTCCCGCAGTTTTGCGCCTTTGTATTCGCCGCCAACGAGAATAAAGGGCACTTTGTTAGTTGTGTGCGCGGTATGCGGCTCAGTGCCGCCCTCTTCGCGCATCTGCTCGGCGTTGCCGTGGTCGGCGGTAATGCAGGCTACGCCCCCTTTGGCGACAACCGCCCCGACCAGCGCGCCCACGCACCTGTCCACCGTCTCCACCGCCTTTATCGCGGCGTCCAGCACGCCGGTATGTCCCACCATGTCGGAGTTGGCGTAATTTATGATGATAACGTCATACAAATCCTGCGCGATCAGTTCCAACGCTTTTTCGGTTACTATGGGCGCGCTCATTTCCGGTTTGAGATCATAAGTCGCGACCTTGGGCGAAGGGACAAGCACCCGGTCTTCCCCTTTATTGGGCGTTTCCACGCCGCCGTTGAAAAAGAAGGTAACATGGGCGTATTTTTCCGTCTCGGCCATTCTGAGCTGCTTCAGCCCGCAGCCGGCCAGCACTTCGCCCAGCGTCGCCTTTATGTCCTCAGGCGCAAAAGCGACCGGGAAAGGGAAGGTAGCGTCATATTCGGTCATGCAGACGTAATTGGCCGGCAGGAGGCCGTTGGGGCGGGGAAACGCCGAAAAATCCGGCAAAGCGAGGGCGCGGGTGATTTCCCGCGCCCTGTCCGCCCGGAAATTATAAAATACAACTCCGTCATCCGCCTTTATCCCGCCAAAGGAACCGGCGTCCATCCGAAACGGCAGGACGAATTCGTCCGTCAGGCCGGCCGCGTAAGAGGCGTTAACGCCCGAGGCCGCGTTTTCGGCCGTCCCGCCCTCGCGCAGCGCCAGGACGCGGTAAGCTTTTTCCACCCGTTCCCAGCGATTGTCGCGGTCCATAGCGTAATACCGTCCCGCTACCGTCGCTATCTCGCCTATGCCCGTCGCCTTGAGTTCAGCTTCCAACCTTTCGACAAATCCTATCCCGCTTTGCGGCGGCGTGTCGCGCCCGTCCAACAGGGCGTGGACGCATACTTTTCCCACTTTTTCTTTTTTCGCCAGTTTGAGGAGGGCGAAAAGATGCTCAATATGGCTGTGTACGCCGCCATCGGACAAAAGCCCGATAAGATGCAGAAAGGACCCTTTTTCTTTGACCTGCCGCAACGCGGACAGCAGCACTTGATTTTCAAAAAAGGAGCCGTCTTTTATCGCCTTGGATATCCGCGTCAGTTCCTGGTAAACTATGCGGCCGGAACCGATGTTCAAATGCCCGACTTCCGAGTTGCCCATCTGCCCCTCCGGCAGCCCGACGTCCGTGCCGGAGGCGATCAGGCCGGTATGCGGATATTCTGCGCAAAGCTTGTCCAGGCAAGGCGTTGCGGCAAGCTTTACCGCGTTGTATTCTTTCGACTCCCGCAAGCCGAACCCGTCCATGATCACCAAAAGAAGCGGCTTTTTTTTGTTCATGGCTTTCTCCTATTTATAGCGCGCGATCGCGGCGAACCCGCCGGCGGACAGGCTGGCGCCGCCTACCAGCACACCGTCTATGTTGTCCGTGTCCATAAGCGCTTTTATGTTTTTTTCATTAACGCTGCCGCCGTAAAGTATCCTGGCAAAGCGCGCGGCTTTCTCGCCAAAATTGGCGGCTATCCAAGCGCGGATGCGGCCGCATACTTCGTCGGCGTCGGCAGGGCTGGCCGTCTTGCCTGTGCCAATGGCCCAGACCGGCTCATAAGCCACCATCGCCGGCAACTCGGCCTGTTTTTCCAGCGCGGACAGACCGGCCGCCAGCTGCCTTTCTATAACCGCCGCCGTTTCGCCTTTTGCCCGCTCCGTCTCCCGCTCGCCCACGCAAAGCACCGGCGTCAGGCCGTTGCGCAGCGCGGCCCGGACTTTGTCGCCGCTTATGGCGTCGGTCTCGCCGAAAATATGCCGCCGCTCGGAATGGCCTACCAACACATACTGACAGCCTATGTCTGAAAGCATGGGGCCTGACACCGCGCCGGTAAAAGCGCCTTTGTCTTCATAATGCAAATCCTGCCCGCCATAGCCGACATGCCGCCCGTCAATGGCTTCGGCTACGCTTTCTAACGCCGTAAAAGGCGGGAATATGGCTATTTCCGCTTCCACTCCCGCCGTAAGGCGCGCTATTTCTTCCGCTAAAGCTACCGCCTCGCTCACCGTTTTGTGCATTTTCCAGTTGCCGGCGATCAAGGGGCGGCGCAGATCGTCCAAAGCGGCGACCCCCGGCAGAGTTTTTCCTTCCAGATATTCAAGCGAAGCGCCGCCGCCGGTGGAAATGTGCGTTATGTCAGCGGCAAGGCCTAATTTTTCAATGGCCGCGACCGAATCGCCGCCGCCGACTATGCTCACGGCGGCGGACGCCGCTACCGCTTTGGCCACCTTTTCCGTGCCGGCGCAAAAAGCGTCCATCTCAAAAACGCCCATCGGGCCGTTCCAGACGATTGTCCGCGCGTCCTTTAAGGCGGCCGCAAAAAGCTCGCAAGTCTTTTCGCCGATGTCAAGCGCCATCCAGCCTTCCCTGATCCTGTCCGCCGCGCAATTTTCGCGCGCCGCGCCGTCGGCGAAGCGATCCGCCGCCACTACGTCCGTTGGCAGCAAAAACTCAACGCCGCTCTTTTCGGCTTGCGCCAAAAGCTCTTTGGCGTAGCCAATTTTGTCGCTTTCCACCAAAGATTTTTGCATGTCATAGCCGAGCGCTGCCAAGAAAGTGTTGGCCATGCCGCCGCCGATAAGTATCTTGTCGGCTTTGTTCAGAAGGCTGGCAATGACCCCTATTTTGTCGGATACCTTCGCGCCGCCGAGAATGGCGGCAAACGGCCGCGTGGGATGTTCCAGCGCCTTGCCGAGAAAATTTATCTCGCGTTCCAGCAAAAAGCCGGCGACGCTCGGCAAAAACCGGGTAATGCCGTCAACCGAGGCATGCGCCCTGTGGGAGACGCCAAAGCCGTCATTGACATAAATGTCTGCCAATTTAGCCAGTTTTTCGGAAAATTCCGGTTCGTTTTTTTCTTCCTGCGCGTAAAAGCGCAGGTTTTCCAGCATCAATATTTCGCCGGGCCGCAGCCTTGCGGCGGCTTCTTCCGCCGCCGCGCCGATGCAGTCGGGCACAAACAGCACCTTTTTTCCCAGCAGTTGCTGCAGCCGTTCCGCCGCCGGCCTGACGGTAAACGCCTGGTCGGGTTTGCCCTTAGGCCGGCCCAGATGGGTCATCAGGATTACCGCCGCGCCCGCCTCAAGCAGATAATTTATGGTCGGCAACGATTTCACTATCCGCGTGTCGTCGGTTATCGCGCCGGATTTTATCGGCACGTTATAGTCCACGCGCACTATTACTTTTTTGCCTTTTACCGCAATGTCGCGGATATTTTTTTTCTCCATGCTCAAAAACCTTTTTTGCCGATATAGACGGCCAAGTCGGCGGTACGGTTGGAATAGCCCCATTCGTTGTCGTACCAGGACACTACTTTGACCAGGTTGCCGTTAACGACCATCGTCGAAAGCGCGTCAATAATGGAGCTGCGCGGATCGCCATTATAATCGCGCGATACCAGCGGTTCTTCGCTGTAGCCCATAATGCCCCGCAAGGTAGTTTCGGAGGCGGCCTTCAGCGCGGCGTTGACTTCTTCCGCCGTTACCGCCTTGGAGAGCTGGGCGCTCAAATCGGTCAAGGAAACATTGGGCGTCGGCACGCGCATGGAGAGGCCGTTGAGCTTGCCTTTAAGTTCCGGTATGACCAGCCCCACGGCTTTAGCCGCGCCGGTGGTGGTCGGTATGATCGACATAGCCGCCGCCCGCGCCCGGCGAAGGTCGCTGTGCGGCAGATCAAGTATCCTCTGGTCGTTGGTATAGGAATGGATGGTAGTCATAAAGCCGGCCACTACGCCGAAACTGTCGTGAAGGATTTTGGTGAAAGGCGCAAGGCAGTTGGTCGTGCAGGACGCGTTGGAAATGACGTGGTGAGCCTTGGGATCGTATTTTTGCTCGTTCACGCCAATGACGACCGTTATGTCCTCGTTTTTGGCCGGGGCGGAAATAATCACCTTTTTGGCGCCGGCGTCGATATGGGCTTTCGCCTTCAAGGCGTCGGTAAACCGTCCGGTGGATTCTATGACCACCTCGGCCCCAATCTCCCCCCACGGGAGTTTGGCCGGGTCGGTCTGCGCCAGCACCCTCACTCTTTTGCCGTTGACCAAAATGCTGTCTTTTTCCGCTTTGACGTCAGCGGCGAAGGTACCGTGCACAGAGTCATATTTCAGTAAATGCGCCAAAGTCGCGGCGTCCGTTAAATCATTCACCGCCAGGATGTCAATGTCGGGATTGTTTAGCGCTGCCCGCAAGACGTTGCGCCCAATGCGGCCAAACCCATTGATTGCCAATTTTACTGCCATTCTTACCAACCTCCGTTTTTTATTTTAAATAGTGATCTTTCATGACGATCAACTGAAAGCCGCCGCCGGGCACCGGCAAACCGCCCACGTTTTTCTCGCGGCGAATTTTCCCCATTGCCTATTTACATTTTACTCTCTTTCGGCGTATATTGTAAAATGTTTTTATTTATATATACCGTTCCCATGTTAAAATCATACTGTCTTTTCGGCCAATTTGCCGCCCCGCTTCGCTCTGAAGCCTCGCCGAATGCGGGTTCGCCTATGTCTTGCGCCGCGCAAGGCGGCAAAGCGCCTCGCAAATCCTGTTCGTGTTTTAAGCTGAAAACAGCATTGATTTTATGAGACGCTTGACATAAGAAGTTTTATGCGGTTAAGCTGGTTGACTTCGCTGGTTCCCGCATCGTAGTCCAAAGCCGCCAGATTGGCGCCGGGGTAAAGGCGCTTGAGTTCTTTGATCACCCCTTTGCCTGTGATATGGTTGGGCAAACAGCCGAAAGGCTGGAGGCAAAGCACCCCGCTGACGCCGCTTTCGAGCATCGCCGCCATGTCGGCGGCAAGGCACCAGCCTTCGCCGCTCTGGTTGCCGAGCGAAAGGATCTTTTTGCCGATGTTGACAAGCCCGGCGAATTTTTTAATCTGCCCGAAGCGCGGGTAGCCGCTGAGAGCATCCCGCATGCTGTCGCGCCTTTTTTCAATAAACGCGCTCAGGTATTCGCAAATCCATTTTTTTATTTTGCCGTACCCCAATTCATCCGCCTGGAAAACATGATCATAAAGGCAGTAAAGGACAAAATCGGACAATTCCGGCAGGCAGGCTTCGCCGCCTTCCGCTTCCACCAGCGAAACGACCCGGTTGTTGGCGTCCGGGTGAAAATTGATCAGGATTTCTCCCACTATCCCTACTTTTGGCTTTGAGGGCGGGCGCAGGCCAAGGGCGGCGAAATCTTCCACCATGGATCGCATGTCTTGCGCGAAAATTTTCCGATCGGCCATCAGGATGGATTTTTCCGCCTTTTTTGCCCAGAGGCCGTAGAGTTTTTGCGCCGAACCCCCATCGTTTTCGTAAGGGCGGGAAGCGAGAAGCAATCTTTGCAGCATATCGCCGTATAACAAGCCGTAAGTCAGTTTGTTCAAAAGCCAGGGCGTCAGCCTAAGGGCCATTTCATTTTTTTTGGCGACCATGCCGACGGGAATCACCGGTATCCGTTCCAGTCCAGACAATAAGAGAGCGCGGCGCAGGAAAGCCACATAGTTGCTGGCGCGGCAGCCGCCGCCGGTCTGCGACATCAGCACCGCTGTCCGGCCAAGGTCGTGCTGCCCGCTCTGCAGGGCGTGAATGACCTGCCCGATGGATACAATCGCCGGATAGCAGGCGTCATTGTTTACATAGCGCAGTCCCGTTTCCACCGCTTCACGGCTGACTTCGGGCAGGACTTTGACCTGGTAGCCGGCCGTGGCCATAACCGGTTCCATAAATTGCCAGTGGGCCGGCGACATTTGCGGCGCGAGCAGGGTATAGCGGGAAAGGTCTTTTCGGCTCGTCAGGGCGGCGGGGGTATATTTATACGTCTCCGGGCGGGAATTTTTTCTGGCGGTGCGCCGCCTTTCCTTCACGGCGGCCAGCAGGGACCTTATCCTGATGCGGGCGGCGCCAAGGTTGTCCCCTTCGTCAATTTTAATGGCCGTATAGACTTTGCCGGCCGCTTCAATTATTTCGGCGACCTGATCGGAGCAAACCGCGTCTATGCCGCAACCGAAAGATACGAGGTTGACTATTTCCAAATTGTCGCATTTAGCGACGTAATCGGCGCTTTTATAAAGGCGCGAATGGTATACCCACTGATCCACCACGCGCAGCGACATGTCCGCCCCGCCTTTGTGCGCGATGGAATCTTCGGTCAGCACGGCCAGGCCATTGGCGGTGATGATGTCCGGTATGCCGTGATGCGCTTGCGGGTCAAGGTGGTAAGGGTGCCCGGCCAGCACAACGCCCGTCCGCCCGGAATTCGCCAGGTAGTCAAGCGCCCGCTCGCCGGCTTGCCGGACGTCGTCCCAAAATTTATGCTGCGCCCCGTAAGCTTTCTTTAAGGCGGCTTCCACTTCCCTGGCGGCCAAAAGGGGCAAAAAACCAAGTTCTTTGCGCAAGGTTTCGGCCACGTGGCCGTGATTGCCGAGATCAAGGAAAGGGGCGACAAATTTAACGCCACATTCGCGCAAAAGGTCGATGTTGAGGCGCAAGACTTCGGCGTAAGAGGTAACGAGCGGGCAATTATAGCTGCCGTCCGTGCGATAGTCGGCGGGCGGGGAAAAAGGCAGGCAGGGATAAAAAATAAAGTCGATTTTTTTCCTGGCCAGCTCCGTTATGTGCCCGTGCGCCAATTTAGCCGGATAGCAGACGGTTTGCGAAGGTATGGTGTCGAGCGCGCGGCTGAGCATCTCTTTGGAAGAGGGCGGCGAAAGTTCCACTTTCAGGCCGAGCGCGTCAAAAAACGTAAACCAGAAAGGATAAAGCTCATAAAAGCTCAGTACCCGCGGCAGCCCCACGCGGCCGCGCGTTTTTTCCGTTTCGCTTTGCTTGTAGAAATCAAACAGGCGCTCATATTTCCATTTGTAAAGATTGGGCAGGGTCGGCGGCGGCTTGGGCGATTGCCCGGCCAGGCCGCCGATTACCGGCAGTTTGGCCAGATGGCTGGCTATGCTTGATTTGTCGGCCAGGGCGCTCAAAGGATTTTGCGTCTCCTCGCCGCCCGAGCCGCGTTCGCACCGGTTGCCCGATATGTAGCGGCGCCCGTCGGGGAAACTGTTTATGGTCAGCAGGCAGCGGTTGGCGCAGCGGTGGCAGCGGCTGCTTTTTACCTTTACGCTAAAGGACAAGAGCGCGTCCTTCCCGATCATGACGGAGGGCTGGGGCGACACCCTATATTCTTCCCGCGCCAAAAGAGCCGCGCCGAAAGCGCCCATCAGCCCCGAGATATCCGGCCTTACGACATGGCGGTTTATGGACAGCTCAAAAGCCCTCAGCACGGCATCGTTTAAAAAGGCGCCGCCCTGCACGACGACCTTGTCGCCAAGTTCTTCCGCGTTCGCTATGCGTATGACTTTGTAAAGGGCGTTGCGGACAACGGAATAGGAAAGGCCGGCCGATATGTCGCCGACCGATGCCCCTTCTTTTTGCGCCTGCTTCACCTTGGAGTTCATAAAGACAGTGCAGCGCGAGCCAAGATCCATAGGCTGCGCCGCGAAAAGAGCCGCTTTAGCGAAGCCGGGCGCGTCAAGGCTGAGCGTTTTGGCGAACGTCTCAAGGAAAGAACCGCAGCCGGAGGAGCAGGCTTCGTTAAGCATCAGGCGGTCGATAAGCCCGTTTTTTACCGACAGGCATTTGATGTCCTGTCCGCCGATATCAATGATGAAACTGACGTCAGGGGCGAAAAAGGCCGCCGCTTTATAATGCGCCACGGTTTCCACTTCACCGACGTCTATGTTCAGCGCCGCCTTCACCAGGCCTTCGCCGTAACCAGTAACGCCGGCTTTGGCGACCGTGACGGCGCGCGGCATGAGGCGGTATATCTCGGAGAGAGCGTTCATGACGGACTGCAGGGGGGAACCGAGGTTGGAGCCGTAACTAAAGTGGACAAGCCCCCCGTCTTCGTCTATCACCACCGCCTTGGTGGTGGTGGAGCCGGCGTCAAAGCCAATAAATACTTTCCCGTCGGCCGGCCAGCCTACTTTGGGCAGAGTGGCCAGCGCATGGCGCTGCTGAAAAATCCGAAGGTCTTCAATATTTTCAAAAAGCGGCGGCAAAGGGCGCATCTCCGGTTGGCCGCCGGCGGCGGCCAACCGCGCGGAGCGGGCGGCCAGCCCGGAAAAAGTTTCCGGGCAGTTTTTCTTGGAATACAAAGCCGCGCCCAGCGCCACGAAATAAGGCGCTTCCTTGGGACAGATAAAGTCGCCTGGCGACAGTTTGAGGGTTTTGATAAAGCGTTCGCGCAGCTGCGGCAAAAAATACAGCGGCCCGCCCAAAAAAACGACCCGGCCGCGGATAGCGCGCCCACAGGCCAGGCCGCCGATGGTCTGGTCAACCACCGCCTGCAAAATCGATACGGCTATGTCCTCTTTGGCCGCGCCTTCGTTTAAAAGCGGCAGTATGTCGTTTTTCGCAAAAACGCCGCAGCGCGCGGCTATCGGATAAATGGCGCGATGCCTTGCCGCCAGCGCGTCCAGCCCGGAGGGGTCTGTTGACAAAAAGGAAGCCATCTGGTCGATAAACGCGCCCGTACCGCCGGCGCAGGTTTCGTTCATGCGCTGGTCGACGCCGGCGTCGAAAAACGTAAGTTTGGCGTCTTCGCCGCCCAACTCGATCGCAACATCCGTATCGGGCAGATAATGCCGTATTGCCTCGGCGCCTGCCACCACTTCCTGGATAAATGCCCCCCCCAGCGGTTCCGCAAGGGCCATGCCGCCCGAACCGGCGATTGCGAGCGTCGTCCGCCTTTCGCCAAATTTGGCGGCCGCCTCCTGAAAAAGCCCGTCCAGCGTCTGGCGCACATCTGACAGATGCCGCCGGTAGAGCTGGAAAATCAGCTTGTCGTTTTTATCGATCACGGCCAGTTTGACGGTGGTCGATCCCACGTCCAGGCCTGTGCGGAACATTTCTTCTGCCGGCGCGCCGGGATTTTCTCGCATCGTTTTTGCCTCTTTCGCCAAAAATGTTGGCTCTTTCCCCCTTAAAGCTGAAAATCCCTTTGCCGGTCGCCTGCAAACTGCTGCCCGCCAGTCAATGAAAATCCGGCTTGTCCATTTTTCAACTGGATCGGGAAAGAACCAAAATGCTTTGCCCAATATACCGTGACAGTTGCAAACCCCAAACCGCGCGCGGCCTTCAAGTCCGCCCTTTGTCCAGCCGGCAGGCGACCGCTTCTATCACGTCTTTGGCCGGTATCGCGTAAAGATAACGCTCGTTTGTGTTGGTGTCCACTTCGCCGACGCGCGGCAGGGAGCGGTAGTCGCCCGCCCAGAGGAGGGTATGTTCTGCTTGCCAGGGGTACCACTGTTTGAGGTTGCTGGGACCGAAAAGCACGACCATGGGCGTTTTTAGCGCCGCCGCGATGTGCATGGGAACAGAATCCACGCCTAAAAACAGTTCGGCTTTTTCAATAAAGACCGCCAGTTGCGTCAAGGTCAGCTGGCCGGCCAGATTAACGATCTTTGCGCCCTCGGCGCAGCCGGCGATGATCTCTTTGACCATGGCGATTTCATTTTCCGCTTTTCCCGCCGTCAGCACCACGGTTTGGCCGCGCGCGTTCAAATAGTCAATCAATTGGCTAAACCCGGCGGTTGACCAAGTTTTAAATGCCCAGCGCGCCGTAGGCTGGATAAGCACATAACCGCCAAGATTCTCTCGCCGGCTTATGGTTTCAAAGTGTTCAAGGTCGGCCGGCCGGTAAGCCATAACTACTTCTTCCGAACGCTGTTTTAGCCGCAAAGGGGCAAGGACACTGAGATCGTTCAATACCGTGTGCTGCTCGCCGTGATTTATCCTGTCCACCAGCACGGCATGGCAGGCGCCCCACAAAAGTCGGGAGCGCCGCCCCTCATTAAAGCCGATGCTGAAGGCGGGTTTGAGAAGGCGGCAGTAAAGTCCGCCGCGCCAGCGGTCGGAAAGATTTATGATTATATCGTAACGCGTGGAACGCACCTTGTCAAACAGCGCCTTTTCCCCGGCGATTTGCGCCTTCAGCCCCTTGCGCTTCAAGCCGCGGTCAACGCGCCAAATGTTGTTTGCCGCGCCGTTTGCCGCCAATACGTCGTCCGTGCCGCCGTATACCAAAACGTCAACCAGGGCATGCGGATAGTTCATTTTCAGGGTGGACAGAACCGGGGTGGCCAACAACACGTCGCCAAAATGCATGAGTTTTATGAGCAGGATATGCCGTACTTTTTCCGGCGGCGGCGGCAAGGGAGCCTTTCCCGCCGCGCCCTTTTCTTCGCCGCGCGCGGCCTGCGAAAGGCCCAGCAGCAGCCAAAACAGCCTGGTCACGGCGGAATTGCCAAAATTAAATTCCGTCAGCCCATGCGCCAAAAAACCGGCCGTTGCGAGAAAAGCGCCCAAAGCAAGGAAATTTTCCTTTTCCTGGCGATACCGGGCAAGGTTGAGGCGCAAAATAACGTAAAAAAGATAAATAAAAGCCGCCAGGCCCATAACGCCGGTTTCGGCGGCCATCTGTAAAAAGTCGTTGTGCGCGTGCTTTAGGCAAGGCTCCTTCGCATCCGGCAAGATATAGCGCGCCGCATAAAGCCGTCCGAAATTGCCTGGCCCCACGCCCAGCAGGGGGTAGTCCTTCAGCATGTTTGCCGCGCTCTCCCAAAGGCAAAAGCGTTCCAGCATGGAAGGGTCCCGTCCGGCGGCTATGGCGTCCATTCTTTCTCGCGCCGCCGGCGCGAAAGCGTAAACGCCGCCGATTGCGGCCGCCGTAACGCACAAGCTCAAACATATGGCTTGGGCTTTTTTGCGCCGCAGGAAAAAATAAAGCGCCAGAGAAAACAATACGGCGACCCAGGCGCCGAAAATCCCATTATAAAACAGCGCCGCCGCCGACAAAACAAAAACCGCCCCGCAGAACGCCCGCCGCTTGAAAGCCGCCCGCCCGCCGCTTACGGCCGCCGCCGCGAGCACCGGCAGCATCAGTTGCAAGAGGCCGGCCAGGCTCATGGGCGACTTGAACAAGCCGGACGCTTTCCCGCCGCCGAAACTGGCTATTACATAAATATCGGTGCACAAAAGCCCCGCCGCCGCCGCGAGGAAAATCTTAACGGCCTTCTCCCGGCCGCAGGCGAAAGCCGCCAAAAGAAAAAAAGGCCCGCTCCGGCAAAAAAGCGAAAAAGTCCGGCGCGCGCTGTCCGGCGCGTTTACCCCCGTTAGGGAGGAGAAGGCCAAAACCAGAAAAAAAAGCCCGAACGCATATAGGAATTTCCTGTCGCAGGCAAACGCCGCCCGCGCGGCGCGCAGCTTAGCCAAAACCAGCGCCGCCGAAAGCGCGAGCGCAACGCTGCCCGCCGCCGTGCTGACGTTCAGGCTGAAGGCCAAAAACAGCAGCGAGCGATAAATGTATTTGTCCCAGGCAGGGCCGGCGATATGTTTGACCGCGTTTTTAAACACAGCCCCAAAACTCCCTTTATATCCCTTATTGCAAAGGCTTCAAACTTTCTATTGTTTGGAAAAATTGTGGGCGGCGTTCTTCCAATAAACTGCCGGCCGCCAGATAAAATATGTAAAACATTTTGTTTTCAAGAATTATTGCCCTTACGAACGATGCCGCGTTTTCTTCATAAGTTATTACAAGCGCGGGATGGGCGCCAATTTTTGTGAAGGCAGCCGCCTTTATTTTTACGCCGGCGCCCTCTTCTTTAATCGACTTGACATGCATATCGGCAAATTGTTTTTTGTCCCGCTTTGGCATATCGTCAATCGTAAGCCCGGCCTGGACATTGACAGGATAGGCCAGCAGCGTTATAACGGCGAGTTCCCCTTGCCGGGCGTCCGTTTTCCCTATAACGAACATGCAGTCTTTGTCTGCTATTTCCAGATCGTCTTTTATGTCCCGCCAATCGCCCGGAAGGGCCAGTTGAAAATTGTACTCATGGTTTTTATAGGCCGCCGCGCCGCATACATTCGCAAATACGAAAAACAAAGCGACAAAAAGAACCGCCTTTTTCATTTCGCCACATCCTTTGCTTTGTCGCCTTGGCAAACCTGCCTTTGCCAAGGCGACAAAAGCCACTTTTTCATTCTATGCTGCGTTTGGCCACGGCGTGGCCGCGTTTTTCTTTGTAGTTTTCCAGCATCAGGTAGCCAATCGGCACGACCACCAGAGTGAGCAAAGTGGAAGTCGTGATGCCGCCGACCATGGCGACGCCCATCGATTGCCTAAGTTCCGCGCCTTCGCCCATCCCGAAAGCGATCGGCAGCATGGCGAGGACGGTGGAAAGGGTCGTCATCATGATCGGGCGCAGCCGCAAAGAGCCCGCTTCAACGAGCGCGGCTTTTATGGGCATGCCGCCCTCACGCTGCAGGTTGGCGTAGTCAACCAGCAGTATGGCGTTTTTGGTAACGACGCCCATCAGCATGATTACGCCGATAAGCGACATCATGTTGATCGTCTGCCCAGCCATCATCAGGCCGAGTATGGCGCCGATGATCGAGAAAGGCAAGGAAAGCATTATGATCACCGGCTGGCTGAAACTTTCAAATTGGGCGGCCAGCACCATGTAAACCATGATGACGGCGATAACGAGCGCCTTGATTATTTCGCTGAAAGCGGACGCCATCATGTCGCCCTGCCCGATGAATTTATAGCGGTAGCCAAGCGGCATGTTGACTGCCGGCATGATCTGGTCCCTTACTTTGTCCAGTATCTCGCCCGGCGAAACACCTACCGCGTTGGCATAGACTATGACCTGCCTTTGCCTGTCCTCGCGGTCAATCTGCGTCGGCCCGGACGACAATATGACTTCGGCGACGTCGCCCAGCCGCACGAACGCATTGCCGCCCGCCGGCGCCCTGATATCGGCAACGTCGTTTATGTTCAGGCGGTAGCGGTCGGCCAGCCGCACGCGTATGTTATAATCTTCGTCCCCGACGGTGAAACGGTTGATGGTGGTCCTGCCGGAGAAAGCGGTCTCTATCAGCCTGCCCAGCGAATAGGAATTGACGCCCACGGCGGCCGCCTTGTCCGGATCCAGCCTTATGGTAACTTCCGGCTCCATTTCCGAGCTGGATATATCGACGTCCGTTGCGCCCGGCAAATCGCGCAGGATAGTTGCCGTTTGGTTGGCGTAACGGTTGAGTTCTTCAAGGTCGGAGCCCCTGATGCCTATTTGCACCGGCCTTTGGTCGCCGCGCCCGCCGCCCTGGTTGCTGAGCACCGCTACTTTTATGCCCGCGACGCCGCGAAACTTTTCCCTTGTTTCGTCCATGATTTCCATCATGGTGCGGGCGCGTTCGCCGGATGGATAAAGTTTAACGTAGATGTTGCCCTCGTAGACCGGCCGCCTGCTGCCGCCTATGTTGAGGTTGACCGTTTTTACGCCCTCCGTCGCCAGAAGGCTTTTTTCCAGCGGCTCGGCCAATTCCAGCATCCGCTCAAGCGAGCTGCCGGCCGGGGCTTTCATGCTGATGGAAAATTCGCCGGAATCATAAGTCGGCTGAAATTCTTTGCCCATAAAAGGCGTGAGGAACAGGTTGAACAAAAGCGAGGCGAGCGCTATGGCGAAAATGCTTTTCGGCCTGTCCAGCGCCCAGTTCAACAGTTCAAGGTAAAGCGCCCTGCTCTTTTGGAAAAGGTTTTCAAATTTATCCAGGAATGTTTTCAGCCATTGAAAACGGAAAGCACCTTTTTGCGCTTCCTCGATGCTCTTCAGCCAGTGCGCCGAAAGCATCGGCGTGAGGGAAAACGCCACTATGAGCGAAAAGGCTATGGAAAAAGCCACGGTCATGCCAAATTGTTTAAAAAACTGGCCGACGATTTCGCCCATGTTGCCTATGGGCACAAAAACCGCCAGCAGGGAAAAGGTCGTGGCGAGAATCGCCAAGGATATTTCGCTGGTCGCCTGATAGGCCGCCTGAAAGTTATTTTTGCCCATCTGCATGTGCCGGTAAATGTTTTCGATTATGACGATCGCATCGTCCACCAAGATGCCGACGGCCAAGCTAAGGCCCATGAGCGACATGTTGTTGAGAGTGAAGCCCTGCCATTTCATCAGGGCGAAAGTGGCGATAACGGAAGTTGGTATGGCCATGCCGCCGATAACGGTCGCGCGAAAGTCGCGCAGGAACATATAAGTAATGAGAATGGCCAGCGAGCCGCCCAAAAGTATGGACGTCCAGACATCGGCGACGTTTTCTTTGATGTAATAGGACTGGTCGCGGACTATCGCGACTTCAAAATCCGGCGGCAGGTCGTTTTGGACAATGCTTTCCATGGCCGCCACTACGCGGTCAGCCACCGCGACCGTATTGGTTCCGGACTGTTTGCGCACGGATATGCCGACGCTGGGTATGCCGTTGGTCCTTGAGTAAGTGCGTTCTTCCTGCCAAGAATCGGTAACGTCCGCCACGTCGCCCAAATGAATGAGCCGCCCGTCCTGGTTGGCCACCACCACGGCTTTGAGATCGTTTATATTGCGATATTTGCCCAGCGTCCGGACAGTCAGCTCAAAGCCGGCCTCTTTGACTTTGCCGCCGGGCGTGTTGATGTTTTCCTGATCCACTTGGCTGAAGATGTTTTGCATGTTCAGGCCGTAGGACTCAAGCTTGCGCGGGTCGGCCAGTATCTGCAGCTCGCGCGGGCTGGCGCCGACGACGGCGGCCTCCGCCACGCCGTCAAGCATTTGCAGCTCGTCGACCACAACGTCTTCGATGATTTTCCTTACTTCGCCGCGGCTTCTGATCTTGGAGGAAAAGGTATAGAAAAGGATTGGCTGCGAACTTATGTCAAAGCGCTGCACGACCGGTTCGTCAATGTTCTCCGGCAACCGCCTCCGGATGCCGGCCACTTTCTCCCGCACTTCGCTGGCGGCCTGACGCGGATCCGTGCCAAGCTCAAATTCAATGGTGGTTTGGGAATACCCTTCGCGCGCCATGGACGATATGGTCTTTATGCCCGACACGGAACTGACCGCGTCCTCGACCGGTTTGGTTATGAGCGTTTCCATCTCCTCGGGGGACGCTCCTTCATAAACAACCGTAACATTGACGTAAGGAAGGTCTATTTCCGGGTACAAATCCATGCCAAGGCCGGGATAGGAAATAATGCCGAACACCACCAGCACTAAGACGAACATGGTGGTAAAGACCGGCCTGGCGATAAAAACTTTAATCATTTGCCGCTACCCGCCCCATCTGTTGAGCCCCGTGCGATTTTAACGCCCTGGCGCAATTTGTTCTGGCCGCCGGTAACAATCCTTTCGCCGCCCGACAAGCCTTTCAGGACTTCGACAAAGCCGTTTTCCACCGCGCCGGTCTCCAGCAGCACCTGCTGGACGACGTCTTCGTCGTTGACCAGATAAACCGTCTGCTGGTCTTCGCGCATGACGATTGCCGACTGCGGGATGGCCACGGCGCCCTTTTTCAATTTGCCCCGGATCGCCACCCGCGCGAACATGCCGGCTTTCAGTTCGCCGGATTTATTGGGTATGGTTATCTCGGTTTTGAAGGTGCGCGCCGGCTGGGCGGCCATAGGCGATATCCTGCTGACCCTGCCGCTGAAAGCCCTGTCGCTGTAGGCCGCGACGCTCACCTCTGCCTGGGCGTCCATATAGATGCCGGCAATCTGCCCCTCGCTGACATCCGCCTGCGCCAAAAGCGTCGTCGTGTCGGCGACGCTGACAATCGGGCTGCCGCTTTTCACATAATAGCCGGCGTAAATATAGCGGCGGGTAACCACGCCGTCGCGCGGCGAGCGGATCGCGGCCGCGTCTATGCGCTCCCTCAGCACTTTCAGCGCCCCTTGCGCGGCGGCGTGGCGCCCCAGCGTCATGTCGCGGCGAAAGCGCGAATTGTCCAGTTCGCGCTTGGATATGGCGTTCTGCTCGAAAAGTTTTTGATTGCGTTCATATTCGATTGCCGCGTCGCTGCTTTCCGACAGGGCTTCATACAAAAGCCCTTCCGATTGGAAAGCCTGCGCGGACAGTTCCAGCACGTCCATCTGCGCGACGACTTGCCCCGCTTTTACAAAATCGCCTTCGTCGACAAAAAGCCGGTCGAGCCGGCTGTCCAATTTCGGCGAAAGATCAGCCGACCACACCGGCTCAAGGTTGGCCGAAAACAAAAGCGTCGGCGCGATGTCTCTGCGCTCGACCACGGATATTTCCACCGGCGTTGCCGCGCCCTGGAAAACTCTGGCCGCGCGTTCCTGATTGCTCCGCATGTTGGCGTAAATACGGAAGGCGACAATCGCCAGGATGACGGCCGCAGCGAGGGCAGCAATCCAAACTTTCCTGTTTTTTCCTCCCAAGGCGCCAAATTTGTTCGTTTCAGTCTGCATGCTTGTTTTCTCCCATTAGGCAGGATGTGTGATTTTTGTAGTTATATTCTACCGCAATCGGCAAATCCCTACAAGTTCACAAAAAAAACACAAATTCCGCGCCTACGCCCCGCCTTTTCCCTGCCGTCCGCGCAGCAGCAATGCCAGCATCTTTTTTGCTTTCGCGCTGTAAACGCGCAAAGAAGCGGCATCAACGGCGCGGCATTTTTGCAGCATGACGCCATCGCCGCCGAACCAAAACGGATAAACGCCGCCCAAAAAATATCCGCGCGCGCTAAGGCAATCGACGGCAAAGCTCACATAAGGCGAAACGAGCGGCAGACAAATCTCCACCGTCTCCAACCCTTCCGCCGGCGCGCCGGCATCCATATCCCGCATTTTCGCCGCGAAGTCCCCCCCTATTTCGGCGCAGTCTGCCTTCAAGAGGCCGATTGCCGGGAACTTGCGCCGAAAGAATACGCTCTCGCCGCTGGGCGGCCGGTCTTCGCAGAGCGGGAAAAAACTTCTCGCCCGCAAGCCCTGATAGAAAAAAAGCAGGATTTCGGCATAGCTTCTTGGTATGTAAACAGGCCGGACGAGCGCCGCCGGATGCTCGAAAAAGGCCGTGACAAAACTTATCCGCCCCGTGCCGCCCACGAGGGCCGGCATGGCGGAAAAGGCTATCGCGCAGTCTGTGCCGCCGTTTTGCGCGGACTTTCTTTGCGAATAGCGGTGATTTGCGACGTTTTCCATAAAAACCGCGTCATAATCGATCAACAAGGGAAATTCCCGCCGGGCGGCGGCCAGCAGCCCGGCGGCCGTTTTTCCGTCGCGGTAGCCTTCGGCCACCGTCAACATTCCCAACTCATAGACACGGGGGTTTTGCGGCAGGCGTTTAAGGCTGACCATGCCAACGACGTCTTTGCCGGCAAAGGCCAGCGCCACCAGCTCATCCCGCCGGCAGTGCGCCGCCCACGCCTCGCCGGCCGTGGGCAGGGCAAGGTTGCTGTAGCTTTTGGCATATACTTTTTCTATTATTTCCCGCACCGAACCGGCGGTTTGCTCTTTTAGCAGGCTGAAACTTACGTCTTTGGGCATGGCGCCCCTTTCGCCGGCTCCCGCGCGCCCAATTTATATAGTAAATTTATGCGCGTTTTGCCGCATGTTCTCCGCCAGCTGCGAAAGGTTGCCGCTGGCCGCGGCGATATCTTTCACGGACTCGGACTGTTCTTCCAGCGCCAAGACGGCTTCCCGCGTGTCTTTGCTGATGTAATTGCTTAAATCGTACACTTCCCCCACCACTTTTATAATATCACGGGTTTTTTCCGTTACCTCCCGCATTTTGCCGGCGATCTCGCGCACATGTACGCCGATGCCCTGCGACATGTCGGCCAGTTGCCGGAAAGCCTCCCCGCTCTCGCGCACGATTTCGCCGCCGCGCCCCACTTCGGCCACGCCCGTTTTCATAGATTCCACCGCTTGTCGCGTCTCCGCTTGGACCTGCTGGATGAGGCCGGCAATTTTTTCGGTGGCGGTTTGAGATTGTTCGGCCAATTTTCTCACCTCGTCGGCCACAACGCTGAACCCGCGGCCGTTTTCCCCCGCCCGCGCTGCCTCGATCGCCGCGTTGAGCGCCAAAAGGTTGGTCTGGCTGGAAATGGCGGAAATGGCTTCCACTATGTCGCTGATCTCATGCGAACGGGCGCCCAGCGTTTCCATCATTGCCGCCGTGTTGTTGACGGCGCCCTCAATTTCTTTCATCTGTTTGGCCGCCAGCGTAATTGAGCGCGCGCCCTCCTGCGATTTCTTGATGGCCATTTCCGCGCCGTCCGCCGAATCCGCAGCCAAATCAGCGGCCGCGCCAATCTTTCCGGCCACGTCCGCTACAATATTGCGGACGTTGTCAATTGAAACCACCTGCTCGCTCGCCTGCCCGGAAATTTTTTCGGCTTTTTCCGTAATGGTCAGCGCCGTACCCGCCGACTGTCCGTAATGCGCGTTGATGTTTTCGGAAGCGGCGACAAGTTGTTCCGCCGTATCCTGCAAATGCGTTATAAGGTTCCTTATCTGCGCTATCGTGCTGTTATACTGCATGGAAAGCGTGCCCAGTTCGTCTTCGCGATATATTTTGACGAAACAATCCAGCCTGCCTTTTCCTATGGCTTCGGACACTCTCGCCAGTTCTTCGATCGGCAGCCTGATATGCCGATAAAGCATATAACAAAGGACTATAGTGATAATCAGGCTGGCCGCCTGTATAACAATTGAAACCATTTTGTTCCAATCGTAGATCTGGCGGCATTCGTCGGCGGAAGAATCGGCCTGGTCTTTGTTGAATTGCTTCATCGTCTCGCCGGCTTTCAGCAGCCGCTCAAACGCCTGGAGCGACTGCCCGTCGAGGATGGCGCGCGCCTCTGCCCCCAAGCCCCTCTGCCGGAGCGTTATGGCTTGCTCGCTGGCCTGTTGGTATTCGCGCCATCCGGCCATAATTTCTTCGATATAGCCCATGTCTGTTGCGCGGTCTTCTTCGCTGTCATAAATCGCTCCCTTTATCGTTTCCACATAACTGTCGAAAATCGGTTCTATCAGCAAGGCGTTTTCCGCGCGCGCGTCCAGGTCTTGCCGTATTTTCTCCGGATCCACGTGCGCGATCGCGCTAAGCTCATAGCTGCGCGCTATATACGTGCGGTCAATAATAGACTGCGCGTCCACAAGCCCGTCCATGCAGTCTATGGCGATGTCATCGATTTTCTGCTGGATATTGCCCATGGAATAAAGGGCGTAAGCGCCCAAAATATTTATTAAAACCAAAACGGCCGCAAACGATAAGATAAGTTTTGCCTTAATCGACAGTTTTTTCATAAATAGCCAAATCCCCTTTGCCCCTTTATTTTTACGTTTTTTAGCGCATGTTTTATGATAAGTTATTTTAACATTATTTCAATAAAAATTAAATCGCTATTTTTTTGCCGCAAGCGAAAGCCAAATGTTATAATTATATTTATATATGAAAACATATATCACGCAGGGGCGAGGATTTTCGGCACGAGGCAAGAAAGGTTGAGCGCCGCGCACCCGCCCCGTGGCGCAAAAGCGAAAGCCTGACGCGGCATCGTTACAAAAAGGCCGGCCGGTCGAGGCACATGTTTCCGTACACGATTATAATTGATGCAACCGAGCAAACATAAGGAGATTTATCCGTGCGCAATTCCAACATCAGAAATTTTTCCATTATCGCCCATATCGACCACGGCAAATCGACCCTGGCCGACCGCTTGATCGAAATGACCGGCACTTTGCCCGCCCGCGACATGGAGCAGCAAGTGCTCGACAATATGGCGCTTGAGCGCGAGCGCGGCATAACCATCAAGGCCCAGTCCGTGCGCATTGATTACAAAGCCGGGGACGGGCGCGCTTATGTGCTCAACCTTATAGATACCCCCGGCCACGTCGATTTCACCTATGAAGTGTCGCGCTCGCTGGCGGCCTGCGAAGGCGCTCTCCTGGTCGTCGATGCCACGCAGGGCATCGAGGCGCAGACGCTGGCGAACGTCTACTTGGCGCTGGAAAACGATTTGGAAATAATCCCTTTGATCAACAAGATAGACTTGCCCAGCGCCGACCCGGAGCGGGTCAGGCGGGAAATAGAAAGCGTCATAGGCATCGACGCGTCCCAAGCCATATTGGTCAGCGCCAAGACCGGGGCGGGCATAACCGACGTGCTGGAGGCGGTGGTAAAGCGCGTGCCGCCGCCCGGCGGCTCCAGCGAGCCGCCGCTCAAGGCGCTTGTTTACGATTCTTTTTTTGACTCTTACAAAGGCGTCATCTTATATATACGGGTAATGCAGGGCGAGATCAAAAAGGGCATGAAAATACTGCTCATGGCTACGGAAAAAGTTTATGAGGTTACCGAAACCGGCGTGTTCAAACCTTACCCTGTCAATACCGGCAAGCTGTCCGCCGGCGAGGTGGGCTTTTTCGCCGCCGCCATAAAGACCGTCCGCGATGTGCGGGTAGGGGACACGGTAACGGACAGCGACAACCGGGCGGCCGATATGCTGCCGGGATACCGCAAAGCGACGCCCATGGTTTTTTGCGGCCTGTATCCGGTCGATACGTCCGAATACGGCAGCCTGCGCGAGGCGCTGGACAAATTGCAGCTCAACGATGCCGCGATAATCTTTGAGCCGGAAACTTCAGCCGCCTTGGGCTTTGGTTTTCGCTGCGGCTTTTTGGGGCTGCTGCACATGGACGTGGTCAGGGAGCGCCTGGAGCGCGAATACAACCTTACTTTGCTCACCACCGCGCCCAACGTCGTCTATCATGTGCATAAAACCGACGGCTCCATGTCGCCGGTGGACAATCCTTCCCTTATGCCCGACGCGTCGCTGATTCAAAAAATCGAAGAGCCTTTTGTCAAGGCCACGATCATCGCGCCCAAAGATTTTATCGGCGCGGCCATGGAACTGTCGCAGGACAAGCGCGGCGAATACGACGCCATGACCTGGCTTGACAGCGCGCGGGTCATGCTCAAATATTACATGCCGCTGAGCGAAATCATCTATGACTATTTCGACCGGCTGAAGTCTTCCACCAAAGGGTACGCTTCGCTCGACTATGAATTGAGCGGCTACCGGGAGGCAAACCTCGTCAAACTTGATATTTTGCTCAACGGCGAGCCGGTCGACGCGCTTTCGGCGATTGTCCACCGCAGCCAGGCGCAGGCGCGCGGCCGGCGGCTGGTGGAAAAGCTGCGCGAGCTTATCCCCCGCCAGATGTTTGAAATACCCATCCAGGCGGCCACCGGCCATAAAGTTATCGCGCGCGAGACCGTCCGGGCCTTGCGCAAGGACGTGCTATCCAAGTGCTACGGCGGCGACATTACCCGCAAACGCAAACTGCTGGAAAAACAAAAAGAAGGCAAAAAGCGCATGAAGCAGGTGGGCAGCGTGGAATTGCCGCAGGAAGCTTTCATGGCGATCTTGAAAATGGACTGAACCTATGCGCGGGACAATTTTTGCGGGCATATACATCCACATACCGTTTTGCCGCCAAAAATGCCATTATTGCGACTTTCCGTCCTACGCCGGGCTGTCCGGCCTGTACGGAGCTTATGTGGACGCCGTTTGCGCGGAGATATCTTCGGATGCCGTCGCTTTTTCCCCCGATGCCACGATTTTTTTCGGCGGCGGCACGCCGACCGTACTGGCAGCGGAAGAAATCGGCAGACTGGCGGCGGCGCTAAAGGCGAAAGGGCTTTGGGAAGGCGCGCGGGAACGCACCATAGAGGCCAACCCGGGCACGATAAACAAACCTTTGCTATTGAAATTGCGGGGCATGGGCTTTAACCGTTTGAGCATCGGCGTGCAAAGCTTTTCCGATCGGCTGCTGAAGGCGATCGGGCGGACGCACTCGGCGGCCGATGCCTTGGACGCGGTAAAGGGCGCGAAAGAAGCCGGCTGGGAAAACGTCGGCCTCGATCTCATGTACGGGCTGCCCGGCCAAACAATGAAAGATTTGCGGGAAAGCGTTGCGCTGGCCGCGGAACTCGGGCTTCAGCATATATCCGTCTACGGCTTGGCCGTTGGGGAAGGCGCCGCCCTGGCGAAAATGCTCTCTTGCGGGGAAACGTCCCTGCCGGACGAGGAAACGGACGCGGCCATGTACGAGTGGGTAACGGGCTATCTGCCGCGCCGGGGCTACCGCCGCTATGAGATAGCAAATTACGCCCGCCCGGGTCATGAATGCCGGCACAACATTTTATACTGGCAATACAGGCCGTACCGTGGTTTCGGCGCCGCCGCTACGTCTTTTGACGGCAAGATGCGCACGACCAACCCGCTTTCCGTACCGGAATACATAAATTCCGGCGCGCCGGAAAGCGAGGAAATCGGCGCGGCCGACGCCATGGCGGAATTTGCCTTTATGGGCTTGCGGCAGGCGGACGGGATAGACCCGGCGGATTTTCGCCGGTTGTTTGGCCGCGACATTTATGAAGTATATGGCGCGGCGATCGCAAAAAACGCCCGCAAAGGATTGTTGACGGCAGGCGAGCGGATAGCCTTGACCGAAACGGGGATGCAATTCGGCAACCGGGTTTTTTTGACTTTTTTACCTTTTTTGGGGGCAACCCCTTGACAGTTCGCTTTGATGATGTTATTGTTAGACTATGGTTAGCACTCTATCGATGAGAGTGCTAACAGAAAAAGGGGAGAGCGGCCTGTAAAGGCAACGGCTATGCTCAACGACAGAAAAAGGCGCATACTGCAACTGATCATAGAAGAATACATCTCGACCGCCGAACCGGTCGGTTCGCGCGCCATATCGCGCAAGCACGAATTGGGGCTTTCTTCGGCGACCATCAGGAACGAAATGTCCGACCTTGAAGACATGGGCTACCTCGAACAGCCGCACACTTCGTCCGGCCGGGTGCCTTCGTCCCTCGGATATCGTTTGTATGTCGATTATCTGCTCTCCCCCGAAAAGATTACCGAACGCGAAATCGCGCTCATCCAAAGCTGGTTCATGGTCAAGGCCAGAAAGCTCGACGAGGTTTTTCGCGCGACGGCCAAGATACTTTCGCGGATCAGCAAAAACATCTCCATCGTCCGCACTCGAGAAGAGAAGTCGCGCCAGTTCAAGTATATCCGCTTTCTGCCGCTTGACGCCCGCCGCATCATCCTTGTGCTGGTTACCGACGCCGGCGTGGCGGACAACGTCGTCATCAACCTGCCCGACGGCGCGGAGCTTGAAGACTTTGAGCATGTCGCCCAGATCATAAACAAAAATCTTTCCGACACGCCGCTTGACATGATCAAGCGGGAAAAACTCGACGATCTATGCCGGAACGTCTTTGACAACGCGTTTTTGTCCAAGTATTTGTTTGGCGCCTTGAGTTCCCTGCCGCTGCAACAAACAACCGACAAGGTTTTTCTCGGCGGCACCGCCAATATCTTCAACCAACCGGAGTTTAAGGATGTCGGCAAGATAAAGGAAATTTTGGCCATGCTGGAAGAAGACGGCTTGATAAAAGACATCTTAAGCGTCGGCGAAGAATCGGGGACGCAGATCACCATCGGCGCGGAAAACAAGTTCAGCGGCATACAAAATTGCAGCATGGTACAGGCGACTTACCGGCTCAACGGGCAAATTGTCGGTACGTTCGCCGTACTCGGCCCTACGCGGATGAAATACGGCAAGGTCATTTCGGTCATGGACTATCTGCGCAAATATTTGCAGGCGGTTCTTTCCAGCATAAACAATACAAACGATTCCTGACAGAAAAGGGTGAAAAAATGACAGATGAAGTGCTAAACGGCGAACAGACGCCGGAAAACCAGGATCCGGCCGCAAAGCGTCCGGATTTGCCCGAAACGCCGCCGGCGCCCGAAGAAGACGGAGCCGAACAGGAAGCGCCCGAAGGCGATCAGCAGGCCGGATTGGAGGAGATGACGGCAAGGCTGAAACGGCTGCAGGCCGATTTTGATAATTTCCGGCGGCGCAGCCGGGCGGAAGCTGAACAGTTGTCGCTGTTCGTCAGCGCCCGGCTGGTGGGCAGTTTCCTGCCGGTAATGGACAGCCTTGAGCGCGCCTTGGCCGCCGGCGAAACGGAAGGCGCGGAAAGCCTGAAAAAGGGCCTTGAACTTATTTGCCGGCAAATGGAGAAAAGCTTGGCCGACGCAGGGGTGGAAAAGATAGCCGCTTTAGGCGGCACATTTTCGCCGGATTTGCACGAGGCGGTGATGAACAGCCAAAACCCGCAGCTTCCGGACGGGCAAATCGACTGCGTATTCGAGGAAGGGTATAAACTCAAAGATAAAGTAATACGGCACAGCAAGGTAAGAGTTGTCAACAATTCATAATTTCAAGGAGGTTTTTTTATTATGGCTAAAGTGATAGGAATAGATTTAGGGACAACAAATTCGGTTGTTGCCGTTATGGAGGGCGGGGAGCCGACGGTTATCCCCAATCCCGAGGGCAGCAGGCTCACGCCTTCGGTGGTGGGTTTTTCCAAGTCCGGCGAGCGGATGGTCGGTCAATTGGCCAAAAGGCAGGCCGTTTCCAACCCTGACCGCACCATAAGTTCCATCAAGCGGCAAATGGGAACCGACCACAAAGTAACGATTGACGGCAAAGATTATTCGCCGCAGGAGATTTCCGCGATGATCCTGCAAAAACTCAAAGAGGACGCGGAAAAATATTTGGGCGAGGGCGTAAAGCAGGCGGTCATAACCGTGCCGGCTTATTTTACCGACAGCCAGCGCCAGGCCACCAAAGACGCCGGGCGCATAGCCGGCCTGGACGTGCTCAGGATTATCAACGAGCCTACGGCGGCCGCCTTGGCTTACGGCATAGACAAAAGCGACGACCATACCATACTGGTGTTCGACTTGGGCGGCGGGACGTTTGACGTTTCCATACTGGCGCTGGGCGACGGGGTATTCGAAGTCAAGGCTACCAGCGGCAACAACCGCCTGGGCGGCGACGATTTTGACGAGCGGGTGATGAACTGGCTTGTGGCGGAATTTAAAAAAGACAGCGGCATAGACCTCTCCAACGACCGGATGGCCATGCAGCGGCTGAAGGAAGCGGCGGAAAAAGCGAAAATAGAACTTTCCGGCGTTTTGACCACCAATATAAACCTGCCTTTTATCACGGCCGACGCCAGCGGGCCAAAACATCTTGACATGAACCTCAGCCGCGCCAAATTTGACGAAATGACGGCCGATCTTGTGGAAAAGACCATGGGCCCGACCCGGCAGGCCCTAAGCGACGCGGGGCTGAAACCTTCCGATATCGACAAAGTTATCTTGGTCGGCGGATCCATCCGCATACCGGCCGTGCAGGAAGCGGTCAAAAAATTCATCGGCAAAGAGCCGCACCGCGGCGTCAACCCTGACGAGTGCGTAGCCGTCGGCGCGGCTATCCAGGCGGGCGTACTGGCGGGCGAGGTAAAAGACGTGCTGCTTTTGGACGTAACGCCGCTTTCTTTGGGCATAGAAGTGCTGGGCGGCGTGTTCAGCAAGATAATCGAACGCAACACCACCATCCCGACTTCCAGCAAACAGGTGTACTCAACGGCTTCCGACAATCAGCCGTCGGTCGACATACACGTGCTGCAGGGCGAACGCGAATTTGCCGCCGACAACAAGACGCTGGGGCGCTTTGAACTGTCCGGCATTCCCCCTGCGCCGCGCGGAGTGCCCAAAATAGAAGTGGAGTTTGACATAGACGCCAACGGCATAGTCAACGTCAAAGCCAAAGACCTGGGCACAGGCAAAGAGCAAAAAATTACCATTACCTCCTCCAGCGGCCTCAAAAAGGATGAAATCGACCGCATGGTCAAAGAGGCCGAGGCGCATGCCGCCGAGGACAAAAAACGCAAGGAAGAAGTGGAAATCCGCAATCAGGCCGACTCGCTTGTCTATCAGGCGGAAAAGACCGCCAAGGACATGGCCGGCAAAGGCGAGGACGATCTTATCGGCAAGGTAAACGCCGCAGTTGAAACCCTGAAGGAAACTTTGAAAGGCCAGGATTTGGAAAAAATAAAAGCGGATACCGAGGCTTTGACCAAACCGCTTTATGAGCTTTCCGCCGCCTTGTACAAGCAGACGGAAGCGGCCGGCGCGGCCGGCGCGGCCGGCGCCGACGCGGGGCAGGCGGACGGGAAAGCCGGCGACAATGTTGTTGACGCCGAAGTAGTTGACGACAAAAAAGGCAATTAAGTTTTGGGCGGTGTGATAGGTGAGCAAAAAAGATTACTATGAAGTGCTGGGCGTGCCCCGCGGCGCTTCCGACGACGAAATCAAAAAAGCCTACCGCAAACTGGCTCGCCAATATCACCCCGACGTAAATAAAGACAACGCCGGCGCGGCTGAAAAATTCAAAGAGGTCAACGAAGCCAACGCGGTGCTTTCCGACCCGGAAAAACGCCGCCAATACGACCAGTTCGGGCATGCCGCTTTCGAGGGGGCGGCCGGCGGCGGGTTTGATTTCAGCGGGTTTACCGGCGGCGGGGTGGAAGATATATTTGATATGTTCTTCAGCGGAGCGCGCGGCGGCGGCCAGCGCGCAAGCGCTGCGGAACGGGGCGCCGATCTGCGCCTCAATCTTGAGATAAGTTTTGAGGAAGCCGCTTTCGGCGTCGAGAAAGAAGTCAAAATAAAGCGCAGCGAACCCTGCGCAAGCTGCCGCGGCAGCGGCTCCGCTTCCGGCGGCCACGCCGACGTGTGCCCGGAGTGTCACGGATCCGGACAAATAAAAGTTACGCAAAACACCATGTTCGGGCGGATGGTCAACGTCCGCCCCTGTCCCAAATGCCAGGGCGAGGGCAGGATCATCAAAGATCCCTGCCGGGCTTGCGGCGGTACCGGCTGCGTACGCAATACGGCCACGATCAAGGTGCGCGTGCCGGCCGGGGTGGACGAGGGGACGCGGCTCAGGGTCAGCGGCGGCGGCGATGCCGGCCTGCGCGGGCGGCAAAGCGGCGATTTGTATGTGTACATCTCAATCGCCCCGCATAAACTCTTCGCCCGCGATGGGCAGACGGTATTTTGCGAAGTGCCGATAAGCATTGTGCAGGCGACGCTGGGCGCGGAAATTGAGGTGCCGACGCTTGACGGCAAGGCCAGTTTCAAGGTGCCGGAAGGCACTCAGCCCAATACGACTTTCAGGCTCAAAGGCAAAGGCATACCGCGCCTGCAGGGGATCGGCGGCGGCACCCGCGGCGACCAGATGGTAAAAGTAAAAATAGTCGTGCCCAAAAACCTCACAGGCAAACAAAAAAACCTTTTGAAAGCTTTCGCCGACGAAACTGGCGACAACATGAATCCAGAAGAAAAAGGGTTCGCCAAAAAGCTGAAAAGCCTTTTCGGCGGCTGACGCGGGACGCGAGGCTTATGCAATGGATTGGCTGGAAGTAGCTGTACCTGCCGTATATGCGGCCACCGAAGCGGTGGCTGATATTTTTGTGCAGCTTGGCGCGGGCGGGACGGCCATTGAGGATCCCCGTGAGCTCAATTTTCACATAAAATCCGGGCTGTGGGATTGTACCGATCTTAAAGAGGCCGCAGATACCGGCGTGGCGATAGTAAAGGCGTATTGGCCGGAGGACGGGCGCATAAAAGACAGGCTGTCTGTTTTGGACAAGCGCCTTGCGCTTGTCGGGGAAAGGGTCCCCGGCGCGATAGCGGGCAAAATCAGCTTTTGCCGGGTCAAGGAAGAGGATTGGGAAAATTCCTGGAAACAATATTTTCATCCTGTCCGCATCGGCCAAAGAATAGTGATTAAACCCTCCTGGGAAGGCTATGCCGCCAAGGACGGCGATATAATCATACACATCGATCCGGGCATGGCCTTCGGCACGGGCACGCATCACAGCACCTGCCTGTGCGCGGAAAAGCTTGAGCAAATCATACGGCCCGGCCAGACGGTTTTTGACGCGGGAACCGGTTCGGGGATACTTTCCCTGCTGTGCGCCCGGCTGGGCGCCGAGCGGATAACGGCCGTCGACTCCGATCCGGTGGCCGTCGCCGTTGCCCGGGAGAACGTCCGTTTAAACGCTCTCACGGACAAAATAAACGTGCTGGAAGGGGATTTGCTCGCGCCCGCCAAAGGCCGGGCGGACGTGATTGCCGCCAATATTACGGCCGACGTCATCAAAAGGCTTTTGCCGGCGGCCGCGCGCAAGTTAAAGCCGTCCGGCGTATTTTTGGCCGGCGGCATTCTTTCGGGGCGCGCGGACGAAATAATCGCGGCCGCCGGCGCGGCGGCTCTTGCGGCGGACGAAGTCGTGGAAAGGGAGGGTTGGGCGCTTTTGGCCATGCGCAAAAAGTAGATAATTATGCGCAAATTTTTCATTAAGGGCGAACTCTCCGCCGCCCCGGCCCTGTCGGCGGAAGATTCCCATCACGTGAAAAACGTCCTTAGGCTGAAACCGGGCGATTTTCTGTGCGTGGCCAACGAAACGGGGCAGACGGCCATAGCGGAAATAAAAAGCCTGAAGGGCGGACAGGTCAGCCTCAACCTGACGCAGCTGGCGCCCAAAAAGCGCGAGAGCGCTTTAAGTGTCGTTCTCGGGCAAGGCCTATGCAAAGGCGACAAAATGGATTTTGTCTGCCAAAAAGCCGTGGAACTGGGCGCGGCCGCCATAGCGCCGCTGGCGCTGGAACGCAGCGTCGCCCGCTATGACGCCGCCGGGGCGCGGCTGAAACAGCAGCGCTGGCAAAAGGTCGTTTTGGCGGCCGGCAAACAATGCCGGCGGGACATCCTGCCATGCGTGTACGCCCCTATGTCCTTGCCGGAAGCGCTTGTCCGCTTCCCTTTTGATTTGGGGATAATCGCTTATGAAGGCGAAACCGGGCAAGGGCTGCGCGAAATTTTGCGCGGCGTCAGCGTGCGCCCGGGCAGAATTCTGTTGCTTATCGGCCCGGAAGGAGGGTTCGGCGCGGCGGAAATAAAGGCGGCGGAAGAAGCCGGCGTACGGCGCGCAAGCCTCGGCCCGCGCGTACTGCGGACGGAAACGGCGGCCATTGCCGCTTTGTCCGTCATCATGTACGAATTTGGCGATTTGGGGGAAACCAATGCGTAAAGTGGCCTTCCTGACGCTCGGCTGCAAGGTCAACCAATCGGACAGCGGGGCGATGGAACAATTGTTTTGCCGGGCCGGTTATCGGGTTGTGGACTTTACGGAGCCCGCCGACGTTTATATAGTGAACACCTGCGTCGTAACCGATGCCGCCGAGCGCAAGTCCCGCCAGATGATCCGGCGCGCAGCGCGGCAAAATCCCGGTGCCGTGGTCGCCGTAACCGGCTGTTATCCCCAGACCGGGGCCGAAACGGTCAAGCGCCTCAAAGGGGTGGATATAATCGTCGGCACGGACAAAAGGCTGGAAATAGTCTCCTTGGTGGAAAACGCCCGGCAATCCGCCTGCCTGGACGCGGCGGGCGCGTTCCCCACCGGCGCGGGCTTTGAGGAATTGCCGTCAGGCAATGTAAATGCGCGCACCCGCGCGTATCTTAAAATACAGGAAGGCTGCGACCAGTATTGCAGCTATTGCGTCATCCCTTACGCCCGGGGCCCTTCGCGCTCGCGCCCTTTAGCAAGCGTGCGGGCGGAAACCGTCCGGCTGGCGGACGCGGGATTTCGCGAAATAGTGCTCATAGGCATACATCTTGGCGCCTACGGCGCGGAAAGGACTGCGGGCGGAAACCTTTGCGCCGCAGTGAAAGAAGTCCTGTCTGTTGGCGGCCCGCAACGGCTGCGGCTGGGCTCGATAGAACCGACGGAACTGGACTTTGAGCTTCTTTCCCTCTTAAAAAACGACCGGCGGCTTTGCCGGCATCTGCACCTGCCCCTGCAGTCAGGCTGCGACGCCGTTCTGCGGGCAATGCGGCGCCCTTACCGGGCGGCCGATTTTCAGCGGATTGTGGACGAAGCGCGCCGCCATGTCCCGGACATGGCGATCACCACCGACATTATTGTCGGCTTTCCCGGCGAAACGCCGGCAATGTTCGCCGAAACCTGCGCCTTTGTGGAAAAGATGGCTTTCAGCAGGGCGCATATATTCCCGTTTTCCCCGCGCGCGGGTACGCCCGCCGCCAATTTCCCCGACAAAGTCGGGCGGGAGGAGAAAGCCGCCCGGGCAAAAGAACTGGCGCGGATCGCGAAAGAGGCGGAAAAAAATTTTTTAAGCGGCCTACGGGGGAAAGAACGCGACGTATTGTTTGAACAGGCGGAGGGAGAAACGCTCATGGCCGGCCTGACCGACGACTACGCAAAAGTATTTGCGCCTTTGGACAATTCCCTTTTGGGCGGGATCGCCCGGGTATCGATTGCCGGCCTTAAAGCCGGCGGCGTCGCGGCAAAGATACTTCGCCAAAAGGCTTTATCGTGACATGATCTGTTGCAGTAGGTTTTCCCCGCAATAGGGACAACGCCCGTCCCCTATTTCATTGGGGCAATCTAAGCATTGGCGCATAAATGTGTGCTTTTATTAAATTTCTTGCCGCCGCGCCGTTCTGTCCGGCGCTTCTTCCTTGGCCGGCCTGTCCTCCTGAAACTCGGTCATCTGCGGCCGGTAGCGTTGGGGCAGCCGCGATGCATAGGCGCGCCGATTTTCCCTGCTTTTTATAGTAACATTGTCATAGAAAATGCGCCACAGGCGGCGATAGGCCTTTTCTGCCTCATCGAATTCCGGCGGGATAAAGTCCCCGGCCTCAAATAGCCGCTCTTGAGCGCCGCTATAGACAAACGCCGATCGGTGGGCACGATCATAGATAAGAAACCGCTCGTTGGGCAGGCGCTCCCTAAAATGCCGGCCCAAAAGGCGCAAAATAAAATTCTCCGGCTCTATCACCGCCAAAAGTACGCCGCGATACTGGGAAAAACGCAAAAATCCCCGGTATCTTTCCGCTTCTTTGTCCCGGCGCAGCACCGCCTTATATAATATGAGCACGCGCTCGTCCGCGAGCATTTCCAAAACCGGCGGGCCTTTTTCACAGGCAAGCTGCAAAAAGCGCAGCATGCAAAGTTCCTTGCCGTCCAAGCAGGTAAGGAAGGCGCGGCGCAGAAAGCGCAAAACCTCCCCGCCCAAATTTTCCCGAATGAAATTCGCCGTCCAGTCGGCCTTTTCCGCATCGCGGCGCACCTGGCGCACGGCGAAAAGCGGCAGGGCATAGGCCGGTTCCCGGCAGACGGCGCAAGGAATTTCCCGGCGGCGCCAACTGGCGAAGGCGCAGCAAAGAAAACCGCTGAAACTGCCGTCATAGCTATAAACGACCGCTTTCTGCGGACAGTCGGCAAAACGCCGCGCAAAGGCGCCGGGCGGCCGATTTTTCGGCTGCGCCGCTTTCGGTTTCACGTCTTCCCGGCTATGCATTTCCCCCACCCCTCTTCCCCCGCGCTTTCCCGGTCGAACAATTCCAGCTGCCGCTGCCCGAAATTCTCTTGTCGGCGGTATAACTTCATTTCCTGCGGCGACATAATAAAGGGAAGGAGCATTTCCGGACGCGCCGGCAAAATTTGCCGGGCCTTGTCCCGGCAAACGATAAAATATTGGGCGCGTTTTATTGCCACGCCGATTTTGCGCAAAGCGGCCAAATCCAAAGAAGCGCTTTTGCGGGCGGCGACGATCCGCCGGGCGCTGACGACGCCGATGCCGGGTACGCGCAGCAATTCGGCGTAGCGCGCCCTGTTCACGTCAACCGGGAAAAATTCGGGATGGTTGACCGCCCAGTTGCACTTGGGGTCGAGGAAAGGATTAAAATCGGGCTGGCGCTCGTCAAGTATTTCATCGGCGGTGAAATTATAATGCCGCAGCAGCCAGTCGGCCTGATAAAGCCTGTGTTCGCGCAGGAGCGGCGGCTTGGCGCCGACCGCCGGCAAGTCGCTGTCGGCCACCATCGGCAGATAGGCGGAGAAAAATACCCGTTTTAAGCGGAATTTTTGATAAAGCCCTTCGGTCAGTTTAAGTATCTGCCGATCGGTTTCGGGGGAAGCGCCGATGATCATCTGGGTACTCTGCCCGGCCGGCGCGAAGCGGGGGACGTTTTTGTACACCGTAAGCTCGTGCGAATTTTCCGCGGCGCGGTTTTTGATAAAGTCCATCGGCCCTAACACCGCCCGTTTGCTTTTGTCCGGCGCCAAAAGCCTCAGGCTGGCCTCGGACGGCAACTCGATATTTACGCTTATCCGATCGGCCAAAAGCCCCAATTGTTCATGCAAGGCGTTGCTGGCCCCTGGTATGGCCTTGGCGTGTATATAGCCGTAAAACCTGTATTCGCGCCGCAAAATGCTTAACGTCCTGACAATGAGCTCAACCGTGTGGTCAGGATCTTTAATGACCGCCGAACTCAAAAACAAGCCTTCAATGTAGTTGCGCCGGTAAAATTCCATGGTCAGAAGGGCCAACTCGCGCGGCTCAAACACTGCGCGCGGTATGTCGTTGCTGCGGCGGTTGACGCAATACTTGCAATCGTATACGCAAGCGTTGCCCATAAGCACCTTCAAAAGCGAAACGCACCGGCCGTCGGCGGTAAAGCTATGGCAGCAGCCGCCCAGCAAGGCGCTTCCTATGCCGCCGGGGGCGGCCGTTCTCGCCGCTTTGCTGGAAGTACAGGCAACGTCATACTTAGCCGAATCCGTAAGTATCTGCAATTTTTTCGGTACATCCATCGCGCCCATCTCCACGAACATTTGTTTGCAAAAAGTATAACATGTATTGTTTGCCCGCGCAAAGTATTTTTTGTTTGCATGTCCGAAAATGGCTGGCATTTTTAGTTAACAGGGCTTAAAATAATTCCGGGGTGAGGAAAATGCGGCAGAAAGAAACGCTGGACCCGGATAGTTGCTATGCGGCGGTCAAGGCGCGGGATTCACGCTTTGACGGCCGGTTTTTTGTCGGGGTGCGCAGCACGGGCATTTATTGCCGGCCCATTTGTTCCGCCCGCGTGCCTAAAAAAGAAAACTGCGTTTTCTTCGTCAGCGCGGCGGCCGCCGAAAGAGCCGGCTACCGTCCGTGCCTGAAATGCCGGCCGGAACTTGCGCCCGCTGACGCGCTCGCGCCCGTCGACGCCGCCGGGCGGCTGGCGCGCCGGGCGGCGCTCCTTATGGAGGAAAATGGCCTTGCCGATACCAGCCTTGCCGGTCTGGCCGACGGGCTCGGCGTTACGGACAGGCATCTTCGGCGGGTATTTTTCGCGCAGTTCGGCGTTTCCCCTTTGCAATACCTGCAAAACCGCCGGCTGCTTTTGGCTAAAAGCCTGCTCACCGATACGGCCCTGCCCGTAACCGAAGTGGCCTTTGCCGCCGGCTTTGGGAGCGTCAGGCGCTTTAACGACATTTTTCGGCGCTTCTGCCGGCTGTCGCCCAGCGCCCTGCGAAAAAACGGCGGGGAACAAGACGGCGCGCAGGGGGGAATAACTTTGCTGTTAGGCTACCGCCCGCCCTACGATTGGGACGGCATTCTCGATTTTCTGGCCGGGCGCGCCATTGCCGGCGTGGAGAAAGCCGAGGGGGGGAAATATTGCCGCAGCGTGGGAATGGCAAGCGGCGGGAAGAATTATTGCGGCTGGCTGGCGGTGGAGAACCTGCCGAAGAAAAATTGCCTCTCCGTAACTTTGGCAAGCAGCTTGCTCCCTTTATTGAGCAAAATTCTTTCCCGGGTGCGGAATATGTTCGATTTAGATTGCCGCCCGGCCCAAGTCTATGAACAACTTTCCGTTTTAAATGATTTGCGGCCCGGCCTGTGCAAGCCCGGGTGCCGGCTTCCCGGTTGCATCGACCCTTTTGAGGCGGCCGCGCGGGCGGTCATCGGCCAGCAAATCACCGTCAAAGCGGCCCGTACCTTGGCGGGCAGGTTGGTCCGGGTTTATGGGGCGAAAATTGCCGCGCCCGTCGCGGGATTGACAAACGTCTTTCCCTCGCCGGAAGCTATTTTCCCTGTTTTGGGCCCGGAGGGGGAAGAACTTACGGCAATCGGCCTGACGCGCGCCAAAGCGCGGGCTGTCCGGGCTTTGGCGGAAAGCATCCTGACAGGGCGGCTCAATCTTTCCGCTTCCGCCAGCCCGGAGGAAGCCGTCTCCCTTATCAGGGAAATGCCGGGTTTTGGCGATTGGACGGCTGAATACATTGCCATGCGCGCTTTAGGCTGGACGGATGCCTTTTTGCCAACCGACCTTGGCGTCCGAAAAGCATTTCCCGGCCTGTCCGCAAGGCAACTGCGCCGCCTGGCGGAAGCGTGGCGGCCCTGGCGCGCTTATGCCATGCTAAATATTTGGCAATATCAACAATGAGGGGGATGTCCAAAATGAAACTCAATCGCTATAACTACCTGGTCATGGCCGCCCATACCGCCTGCGACATAAATCAGGGCGCTTTGCCGGCAATTTTGCCTTTTTTGATTTTGCATAACAATTTGAGCTATACATCCGCGGCCGGCCTGATGTTCGCCGCCAACTTCATTTCCGCCGCCGTGCAGCCTTTGTTTGGCTATCTGGGCGACAGGGCGTCCTACCCTTGGCTGATGAGCCTTGGCATCGTCATGGCGGGCAGCGGCCTGGCGGCCATTGGTTTTCTGGAAAATTATTGGCTGATTTTTTTCGCGGCCATGCTCTCCGGCGTTGGCATCGCGATCTTTCACCCGGAAGGGGGGCGGATGACCAATCTGATTTCAGGCGGAAAATCCGCCCAGGCCATGAGCTTTTTTATCGCCGGCGGCAATTTGGGCTTTGCCCTCGGCCCATTGCTTGTATCCTTTGCTTTTCTAAGTTTTGGCGGACAAGGCAGCGCCGTCCTTTTTGTGCCGGCGGCCTTGATGTCCGGCCTGTTGATCCTTTGCCAAAAAAACCTGCGCGTTTTCAACAAAAAGCCGCCAAAGGAAAAACAAGCCGCTTCGCCGGCGCAAGCGGACGACTGGCTGAGTTTTTTTCGGGTGTCGCTGCTTTTGATCTGCCGGTCGATCATGACTTACGGCCTGATGACCTTCATACCGCTGTATTGGATTAACATCCTAAAGCAAAGCGCCGCCTCCGGCAACGCCAAACTCACCGTCTTTTCCCTGTCTAACGCCGCAGCTACCATATTGGGCGGCTATTTCGCCGACAAGTATGGTTATGGCAAGGTAGTCAAAGGCAGCTTTTTCACCCTCCTGCCCGTCCTTTTGCTTCTTCTCAATACCGGGGACGCGCTTTTGGCCACTTTGCTCATCCTGCCGCTGGCCTTCTCCCTCAATCTTTCTTTCGGATCGCTCGTTACCTTGGGGCAGGGGTTTCTCCCCGGCCGCTTAGGGATGGCCTCCGGCATCATGCTGGGCGCCAATGTCAGCATAGGCGGCCTGTCAATGCCCGGCCTTGGCTGGATAGGCGACCATTACGGCTTGACCGCCGCCATGTACGCTATCGCCGCAGTTTCCGCATCAGCCATCTTGTTCACTTTTGTCTTGCCCAAGCCGCGGATGGCGAAAGCTATGCCGTAACGCCCCCGCCGCCGGAGAAGCCTTCCGGCGGCGAAAGTCCGGCGCCCGCGCAAACAGCAAAGCCAGCCCTTATGAGGGCTGGCTTTGCTGTTTTATGTTTCCGGTTTTTAGTTTACGCGGCGGCAATTTCCCGCAAGGTACGGTAAAAGTTTTCCACATCAATAGGTTTGGTCAAATGGCCCTTCATGCCCAAAGCAAAACAGCGTTTCTTTTCTTCGTCAAAGGCATGGGCGGTCAGGGCGAAAATCGGAATGTCCCGATATCGCGGCATGCCCAAAATAGTTTTGGTCGCTTCATAGCCGTCCATTACCGGCATTTGCAGATCCATTAAAATCAGGTCGAAGGGCGCCCGCCCCTCATTGGCCAAAGCAGCGTCCGCCAGGCGTTCCAAGGCTTCCCGGCCATTTTGCGCCCCGGTAACTTCAACGCCGACGGCGGCCAACAATTCCGTGGCAATCAAAGCGTTGACCTCGTTGTCTTCCACCAGCAGAACGCGCATGCCGCGCAGCAGGGCGTTTTCATCGGCATCCGCCGCTTTTGCCGCCGGGGCGCCCTGCGACGCGTCGGCAAGCGGGAACGCGCAGGAAAAGCTGAACGTCGTCCCCGCGCCTTCTTTGCTGGCGACGGTTATTTTCCCTCCCATCAGTTCGGCCAACTGGCGGGCAATGGTCAGGCCAAGCCCGGAGCCGCCGTATTTGCGGGTGGCGGAGTTGTCGGCCTGGTTGAAAGCGGAGAAAATATTCCCTATTTGCTCTTCGCCCATGCCGATGCCCGTATCCGCCACGGCGAACCCAAGCGTAACCTCGCCGTTTCCCTGCCGAGCGACGGCGGCGCGAACGGCAATGGAACCTTTTTCGGTAAATTTGTAGGCATTGTCGATAAGATTGATAAATATTTGCCGCAGGCGCACCGGATCGCCTACGACGGCGGGCGGCAGGGAAGGATCCAGTTCAAGGCGGAAGGCTATGCCGGATGCGGCGTTTTGTTCCTGATAAAGACTTGCCAGGTCGTTAAACATTTGCCGGACGTCAAAAGAGACGGTTTTTAATTTTATGGCGCCGGCATCGGCTTTGGAAAAGTCAAGAATTTCATCAATAATGTCAAGCAAGGCGGCGGCGGAGCGACCCATCTTTTTCGTATAATCGCGCTGCACGCTGTCCATCGGCGTTTTGAGCAGCAGATGGGTAAGCCCGATGACGGCGTTCAAAGGCGTGCGTATTTCATGGCTCATGTTCGCCAAAAAGAGGCTTTTGGCTTTATTGGCCGCCATAGCTGCCGACATGGCGTTCTTTAAATCAAGCAGCGTCCGCACACGGGCCAGCAGCTCGTCTTTGTCAAACGGTTTCTGGATATAATCATTGGCGCCGGACTGAAAGCCCAAAACGATGTCCTGTACCTGGTTTTTGGCCGTCAGCATAACTATGGGCAAATCAAACAGCGAATATCTTTCCCTTAACCGCCGGCAGACTTCATAGCCGGACATTTTGGGCATCATGACATCTAAAAGCACTATGTCGAATTTTTCGCCGCCGTTGATCATTTCCAGGGCTTCCGCGCCGCTATAGGCTTTAAATACCGAATAGTCCCTTATTGTCAGAAGATTGCTCAGCACTTGAATATTGACCGGCTCGTCGTCAACGGCAAGTATCTTGCAAGCCCCTTCCGCTACCCCGTTTTCTCCGCGTTCAACCGGCAGGCCGCTCCCGGCGAAATCTTCCGTATCAATGATCGCCCTTGCGTTTTTGGCCGCAACGGCATCCGCGCCCTGCGCGTTTGACAGAGGCAGCGTAAAGGTAAACTTGGAGCCTTTGCCCAATTTCGACTCAACGCGTATGGCCCCGCCGTGCAATTCGACAATCTTTTTAGTTATCGACAGGCCCAGCCCCGTCCCGCCGTATTCCCTCGCCGTGGAACCGTCGGCCTGCTCAAAGGACTCAAAAATTCTGTCAAATTTGTCTTCGGCAATGCCAATGCCCGTATCTTCAACGGAAATTGCGGCCATGTTGTTTGCAATCACGGCCGATACGCCGATCCGGCCTTTTTCGGTGAACTTGACCGCGTTGCCGATAAGATTGTAAAGTATTTGCTGCAGCCGGTTTTCGTCCGCGCCGACCAGCGCGAAAGAACTGTCGATCTCATTGGCCAGCGTAAGGTCCTTGTCCTTGATCATTGGTTTGGACAGGACTATAACGGTATCTACGATTATTTTCAGGTCAACGGGCTTTATGCGCAATGCTATTTCTTTGTTCTTCAGCCTAGTAAAGTCCAATATATCATTTACCATGTGGGAGAGCCGCTTGCCGCTGTTGGCGACAATCGCCAGGTTGTATTTTTGCTCTTTGGTGAGCACGCCGGCCGCCCCGTCGATCATGGACTCGACGATGCCAATAATGCCGTTGAGCGGCGTCCGCAGCTCGTGGGAGGTGTTTGCCAGAAACTCGTCCTTCAATTCGTTCAGCTTGTTCAGGTAAAGGTTCTTTTCTTCTAACTCCTTGGCGTACTTTTGCATTTCTTTGACAAGATTGTTGATTTTCGCCGCCATAAAGTGAAACGCTTTTGACAAGGCGCCGATTTCGTCGTTGCCCTGGATTAACGGCGGCTCTACGTCAAAATTCCCCTCGCCAAGGATTTTCGCCGCATTTGACAATACGAGCAAGGGCTTTGTAACGCTTTTGGCGATTAGATGCAGTATTAAGGCGATGATACAAATAGCTATTACGGACACGACGGCGACATAGTTTCTGATGTTGTTCGCGTTGTCCATAATTGTGGACATAGGGATGCTGACCGCGACCGACCAGGGAGTAGTAACGTCGCTGAAGCGGATGGGGACGTAGACAGTATAAAAATCCTTGCTGGCGGCAATGTATTTTTGGCCGTTTTTTATGGCGCCTTTCGCTTCCTCCGCGTAGCGCAGCGCGGCCGGATCCGCCTTGAGCAGCGCCAGCGCCATCTCGGGCGTCAGCAAGGACAGATCCAGATTGGCTTTATCGTTATTTTCCGCGTAATCTGCCAACTTGGCGGCAAATTGCATGTTTCGCTCGTATTTTTCTGCCTGTTCTTTGTCCGATGGATCACTTGCGGGGTTTTCGGAAATATACTCATTTGCGTATTTTATAGACTCCGCAGCCTTGGAAGGGTCGGCCGCCAACATCTCATACGCCAGGCCCTCCGCCAAACTTTTCCCCAAACGCGGCTTGTCGGGATGGGCCACGATGACGCCCGCGTTGGAAAAAATTTCCGTATATCCTTCCTGCCCGTGCGGATTTACCTTGGAAATCATCTCCTGCAACTTATCAAGGACTATGTCAGAAGAAACAATGCCGATGAACTTGTCGTTATGAATTATCGGGAAAACCATGCTGGCCAGCATTACAGGATGCCCCTGCACTTCGTAGGGGTAAGGGTCGGTAATATATTCATGCCGCCCTTCTTTTGGTATGATATACCAATCCGCTATGTCAATGTCATACAAAGGCTCGACGGCGATGTTGCCGCCGAGTTTGTTCCAATAAGGCGCGTACCGCCCCGTGCCGTCATATTCGGGGCCGACTCCGGCGTACTGCCGGTCTTTGCCATCCAGCGCGTCCGGGTCATAGGCGACGCAGAAAGCCGTTATATATTCTTTTTCCGCCAGAATGTTTTTTAAAATGTCGTTCATCATCTTGCGGTCAGTGAGATTGTTGGCCTTTAATGTTTCAAACACCGTCGAGAGGGTTTCCGAAGTTACCCTGGCGCCCTGCAGCTGCGCTTTAATCTCGTTCTTGTATTTGTCGGCCGTTTCCTCCGCCAGGTTGAACGCGCCCTTTTTTGCCATTTCGGCCGATTTGTCGGAAACAATGGCCGTCAGCGCTATAAAAGATACAATGACGACGCTGGAAACCAAAAAAAATATTTTTGTTTGCAAACTCAAATTTTTGAACATAACGTTACCTCATTTTGTGTATTTAATACTGTTCTCAGGTCAAAACATGGCTATGGCATGTTTGGAAACTCGCTTTCGGCATATTGCCAAGATAATTTTTCGTTGCGCCGGGAAGCGCCGGCAACGCATGCCGGAGGAAACCTCACAGGAGGCGCTGGCAAAGCAGGGCGGCAAATCGGCCGCAAAAATAGTATGATTTTAACTAAGAACAGTATAACATCAGATGCTTCATCAATTACAAAACAAAAGAACGGAAACCGATTGTAAAATCGATCCACGCTCTGATTACTCAAATTAAGTGCCCTGCCCGCGCCGGAACCCGCTTGTTTTATCATGGCGGCAAACTGAACTGCGCAATATTGTTGCCCCTGCCCGCGCCATTGCCTTGTAGGTTGCCTTCAGAATACTATTTTAAATTTATGCCGCAGCCCATTTGCAGCCCGGATCCATGATTTTCCAATAGACCGTAGTTCAAATAGCCGCTATTTTGCTGGAGCGGGCGACGAGGCTCGAACTCGCGACCCACGGCTTGGGAAGCCGGTACTCTACCACTGAGCTACGCCCGCTTAAAAACTCGACACCTTAAATAATAGCTTAAAACATGGATTTTTGCAACACGAGATTTTTCTTTTGAATTTTTTCCGGTCAGCGCGTAAAATCAATTGCCCTCTATTTGCTTTCTTGCCGGCATTTAAGGCAGCCTTGCAAAAAATCATGCAGTATTCTGGCGGTTAAGCCCCAGATAACATGTTTTCCATATTGATAAAAATATAAGTCGTAAATTTTTCTGACCCGCGGCCCACGAAAATAACCGGGCAGCAGGTCGTAAGGGAAATCATCGTCGGCCGGCTGCGTAACTACTTTTATTTTGCCGACCCGCGGCCGCATGTCCAGCAGGCGCTCAAAAGGGACGGTGAATACTTCCGCCACTTCGTCGCGGCTGGGCTTTATTTTCTCCGGCGCCAATATCCTGCCGACATAAGGATGGACGATCATGCCCATTTGCGCGGCCAAAGAGTCCAGCGGCCCGTATATTTCAACGTCGGCGGCGGCAACGGACAATTCTTCGCAGGTTTCCCTGAGCGCGGCAGCGCCGGCCGTTTCGCCCGTCTCCATCCGTCCGCCGGGGAAACAAATCTCGCCCGGCTGCCAGTCGAGGGTGGCTGAGCGCACCTGGAAAAGCACGGCCGGCCCTTCATCGGTGCGCAGCAACGGCAAAAGTACCGCCGCCTGGTCATAATCGGATTCATATTCGTAGCGCAGCCGGGACGGGCGTTTTTCAATGAATTTTTTTATCTTGGAATATTCGTCGCTCATGCCTTTGCCGCCTTGCCGATAGCCTGCCCCATGTTTTGGCCGGTAAATTTGCGTTACGCGAACAAATTCACCAACAAACCGTAATACTTGCTCACGTCGCCATAGGGCACGGCAAAATATACGCTTAAAGGGTTCCTTTGAACGCCGCGCGCCATGTTCCGCAAGACAAAGGCGAGCCCGCCGCCTTTTCCGCCTATATTGGCGATAAGCTCCGGCGACTTTCGCAGGCTTTCCGCCCCGGCGGCCTCGTCCAGTTCGAGCTCATAGCCGTTTTGCCTCACGCCCAGCCTGCCCGCGCCTTCGGCCAGACCGTCCGCGAACAGCCGGGAGAATACCTTAAACATTTCATCGGCGCGAACCGTCCTGCTATTTATAGCGAAAAAGGCTTTTTCAAAGGCGTTATAGCTTTCGACCAGATTGCCCAGCGCGCGCATGGAATAGCCGTTGTCAGGCTTAACGCTTATCCGCGCCTGGCCGGTACGCGCAAAATCCAGTTCCAGCTTGCCGTCGTCCAATACCAGATGGTTATGGGGGCGGACGTACTCCCGTCCGTCCACTACGACCCTTAAATCCTTGCCTTTTGCCGCCGGGCGCATGGCGAGCCTTGACAATATGCCCCCCCGATCGTCATAAAGGTCAAAAGCGCCGGCCGCGCCGCCTGAGGCGGCAACGACTTCCAAACGCGCATAGCCGTTTTCCCTTACGGCGAAAGCCCTGGCTGTTTTAGCAAAAGCATTGAGCGCGCCGGCCAGTTTGTTGACGATGTCAAGGGCCGTGTCAGTGCTGTTTGCGTATAAAATGGCTTTCTCGACATGCCCGCCCTTTTCGACCGCGACCGAATAAGTCCCGCCCTCAACGATGTTTTGCGTGTTGCACCAGACGGGTTCTGTGGCAAAGCTATAGTCGCCCGCCAATTCAAGCACTTGCGCAAGATAATCCTTTTTCGCGGCCAAGGCGAGCGCCCGGCCGGAGGCAAGGCCGTCCGTCTCCACTGTGAGCTTCGGCCATTCTTCTTCGACAAACTCTTCCGCTTGCTCCGCCAGGTTGCCGGCGGCATGCATAAGCGAAAAAATCTGCTTTTTATATTCATTTTGCGGTATGGCCGCCTCTTGCGCAAACAAGTTTTCGCTCAAGATAAAATTGGCCGCCGCAACGCCGTAAATCCTGGCAACCGAAGGCGCGGGCGCTTTAGCGTCCGCCGCCCGTACCGACCGCTTTTTCTCAAAATACTTCATGTCATACAAGCCGTAAGGCGTAAGCTGAAGTATTACGCTCATGCCAATCTCTCCCCGGCAGGCAAAAAATAAGGGTTCAATACACAAAGCGGCAGAATAGGGGGCTCCCCCATTCTGCCCTTTCAACAAACGTCCGCTTTGGCGGCGGACTGTCCCGCCGCCCTCGACCCAACACTAAGGCCGCTAAGCCAGAAGCTGGAGCCTGCCCCGCGCAAGGCCCCGGCATTCGGCGCCAATCCCCCGCCCAACGCGGCGCCCGTTTGTCAAGCTAACGCCGGCCGCTGTCAAAGCGGATGCCAACGCCCGCACTTTCTTCGCTGATTCCCTCATAGGCGGAAAATATTTCAAAGTTCTTCTGCAAAAGATTGCGCGACCGAATCAATTTGGAGTAAAGTTCCTTGTCCATTTCGGCTATCCGCCGGATCAAAGCCTGCCCGTCCGCGCCGCTGACATAGCTTTGCGTATCCGGAGTTTCTTTGATAATGGCGGACAGCGTTTCCCTCTGCTTTAAAATATCCTCAAAAAGCGCCATGTCGTCCACGCAAGTAAATTTATGCAATTCCTCGCTTAAAAATAGGTAGTCCCGCCAAAGCGCCTCCATGCTTTTTTGTTCGGTCATACGCTTATGGAATCTCCGACAACTTTCTGGCTTGGCGGCGTAGGCCCCTTAGAGCCTTGCTCGCGGGCGATCTTCATGGCATCGATCCAACCGTCGCGGATGTTGGTGATAACCACCTTGGCGTTGGCTATATATTGCGCGTCTTTTTTTAAGTTGGCCTGCAAAAGTTGATGGTTTGCATACTCATAAAGCCTGTAGAGATCTTTGGAAATGGGATAGTCCATATTGAGCACGGACATCAGCTCGCTGACTATGTCCTGCGCCTTGACACACGCGTTGTGCGCCGCCTGGATGTCTTTGTCGCCTATCGCGGCCGCCGCGCTGTTCATGAATTTGAGGCAGCCGTTGTAAAGCATAAGTATAAGTTTTTCCGGCGTGGCTGTCAGTATTTGCTGCTGTTTGTAAACCTTCGCGCTTTCCGGAGTCATGCTCACTGTGATTTCATCCTTTCAGTTCTCCTTTTTCTTTCAGGAACTACTTACTTGCTGCCGCCGCTCGCGCCCAAAAAATTAGTCAAACTGTCCTGCTGGCTCTGCAACTGCTTGAGAAGGCTTTCCATGGCGTCGTATTGTTTGTAGTATGTTTGCATTTGTGCGTTCATGCGATCAATTTTGGCGTTCATCGCTTTGTTGTTGCTGAGTATCTTTTTGGACAGGGTGCTGGTTTGATCCTTGTCCCCCGCGGCGGAGCCCGCTTCGTCGTTTATCTTGTCAAGGGCGGTTTTCAGCTGATCGTAGAGTTTGTCGGCAACCCCGTCCGTTGGCTTGCCCTGCGCGTCAACGCCGCCGGTGAATATTTTGTAAACCGCCTCGGGATCGTCCTCGATCGCCGCCCTTAACTTATCGTCGTCCACTTCCAAGCGCCCGTTGGTGGAATAACCGCCCGTCTTCAGTCCGAGGGAAAAAAGCGAGTCATATTTGCCCCCCGTCGCCGTTGTCGTAACGCCAAGCGTGCTGGGGGAGCTGCTGTCATATTTTGCGCCCAGCCCTTTTACAGAGGTATAGATGGTGGCGCGCAGATCGCTGACAATCCTTTGCAAAATGGAATCATTGCGCAAAATGCCTTTTTTGGCGTTGGCATCCCACTCTTTTATCTGCTCGGCGGTCATTGCCTTTTTCTGCTCGGTGGTCAGCGGCTTGTAAGAGGACTGCTTCTGTTCCAGCATAGTGCTGTTTAGCGCGTCCAGAAGGGTATTGTACATCTCGACAAAATCCTTGACCGACTTAAAGATGCCCTCGGTGTCGTTTTTCACGGTTACGGTCAGGGTTTTGGAAGGATCGGCTTCTTTAAGGCTGTAGGTTATGCCGGAAATAGTAAACTCGTTGGACGCTTGCTTGAGGCCGGATATGCCGTCAAGATCAAATTCCGCATCGCTGCCCTGGATAATATCCAAATCGGTGCCATTATTCGGCAATTTCAGGGCGTTCATCAAAAAATCTTTGCCGGTGCCGGCTGTGCCGGTAAAATCAATCTTCGCCGCCTCGCCGGTTTCGTTGGAGCTGATGAAGAAACGGTCGGTATTGGCGTCATAGCTGGCGGTAACGCCCGCGCCGGAATTGTTGATCTTTTTTACTAGCTCGTTCAGGCTTTGGGTAGGATCAACCGATACGGACTTGCCGTTAATAGTTATGTCAATAACGCTGGTGTAGATGGCGTCTCCCGAACCATCGCGGAACTGGCTTTCAATCGAAGCCTTGTTGCTGCTGGATCCCATAGCGGACTGGCTGCCGGCCTGGGCGCCTGACGCCAGCTTTTTTACCGTTATGGTATGCGTGCCGGCCGGCGCCTCGCCGTTCGCCTTGACCGTCAAAGCCGATTCATTGCTGCTGGCGGCGCTTTTCAGCAAAGTCGCGCCGCTTAGCTTATAATTATAGACCTTGTTCCTGAACTCCTCGATCTTTTTGTATACCTCGGTATACCGTTCCTTTTTCCAAGTCATCAGCTGGGTGTTTTGCCCCATGCGATCTATCTGCAACTGCAAATGAGCCACTTGTGCTTTCACCAGCGACTCGGTATCAAATCCGGACATTATGCCGTCAATGCGCGTTGCCACTCTAACATCCCCCTATTTATTTAATTTGCCCGCCGCTTCCGGCCTTAGGCCTTTTTGTCAATCATCGTGCCAATATATTTTCTTATGTTGGCTATCATATTAAGATATTCTTCCGGCGGAAATTCCTTGAGCACTTTATGGCTTTTCAGATCGACAAACTTCACAATCAAAAAGGAAGTGTCCTTGTGCACCTCAAACTGCAGCTCGGCGTTCCATTGCGCCATGAACTTATTGAGCGTCTCGGTTATGGCGGAAATTTTATTTTCGTCATTGGCGATTTCTTCGTATTTGGCTTTTTGCTCATCCGCAAAAACGCCGGCCTTTTCCTTTTCGACAGGATTCTGCGCTGTTTTTGCGTCTTTTTCCACAATCTTGTCCTTGTTTTCCGCTTTGGGCAGCTTAACTGACCTCTGCGGAGAAACAGCTTCCCTTTTCCTTTCGGTAGCTTTCGGTGCACTGACAACATTGGCATAGCGTCCCTGCGCAGCAACTGAATTGTCAATAGAGTAACTTCCCATGTTAATACACCTCTATATGCAGATTTATCCAATATACTAATATATCGTAAAAAAAGAGGGGAAACTTTAGGGTGTTTAACAAAAATTCGTAAAAAAATTTAAAACTTCCCCTGGGACAGGACAAAAATTTTGCGCAAAATTTCTTCCTGATTGATATTTTCCGGCGTCAGGGTTTCGCCCAGATTGATTATTTCCGCGCCGCGCCGCCGGTAAAGGGCGGCCTGCCCGTCCGAAAGCGCGTCCGCGTCCAGGCAGATGCGCCCGCCGGCCGGCAAGGGCAAATATTCTCCCCGCAAAGGCACGCAGACCGTTTTTATATATCTGCCCAAAATATCGGCCGCCACCGACAAATCGGAAAGGTTCAAAATCAGGGACGGCTTAAGATGTTCCGCCAATTCCGCTATGCCGTCTATCCCCGCCGTGTTGGGCATGGGCATGATCATCTGCCCGTAGGGGATGATTGTCTCTTCGTAATTTATCCTGTTGTCATTCGCGTATTTTGTCATAATGACCCCGTGCGAAGGGTCGAAATAAAGCAGGCTGCCGCTGGTGGTCAAAAATTCGCAGGTGTTGAGCAGGCAAACATTCTTTTTAAGTGAGGCTATGAGGAAACGGCACAGCTCCAGGGAAAATTTGCTGAGCGGATGCGCGTAATTTAAAAACTGCCCCACAAGCACCAATACGCAGTCCGGATCGGCCTCTATTTTGGCCAGCTCCCGCAATTCGCCGCAAGACAGCTTTTCCAGCTCGGCGCTGACCCCGGCCAATACCTCCGCTTCCAGCGAAAAAATATCCCCTTCGCTTTCCGCGCGGTCGATAATCTGGATCTGCCGGTTTTGGCAAAGAATATAATATTTGTTCTGCGCGGTCAGTTGGTCGCTGGCAAGGCAAACCTCCAGCAAATATTTATAGACCGCGCCCGTCTTGCGCGATTGCAGCAAAAACGACAGGGCGTATATCTGCGCGTACAAACCGTACCCTTCGCCCATAACCGCGACAAGGGCGGCGCAATACTTTTGCCTGACCGCGCCGCCGGTCAGCATGTCGGCCTGCAGCATGGAGAAAAGTTTATGCCCGACCTCCCGGCGCCGCATGACCCTCTCCGCGTTGCGAAAGATTAGCTCCAGAATGTCTTCCGCCTGCTTAAGCAGCTTTTTGTCCAACTCCACCGGCGTAACTATGTCGGAAAATTTTGTCTGCGCGTCTACGGCCTGGCCGTCCAGATCGATGTAATTGGCACCGGCGATCATCGGCTCAAGCAAATAGCACTCTTGCCCGTGGCGGTAAATGTTTTGCCGCGGGCGGCTGTTTTCCGGCTCTTGCGCCGCGAAGAAGCCCTCAATCCCTTCCAGCCTGGCGCCGTAAAAATCATCCCCGCCCACGGCGTTAAGATCGCTGACAAATATAGGCTTGCGCAGATTTTCCTCCGCTTTTGCCGGCTCGCCGAGCAAGGCCAAGTACACGCCTTCCAGCCCGGCCGCGTAATCGTCCGCCCCGGCGCCCGCCCAAAAGACAAAGTGCCGGAAAGTCTGCTGGAAAACGCGGTAGCAAAGTTTGAAAAAATCCCTGTTGTCCGCGAGAAAGAAGTAGTCGTTTTCGTCCGCGCCGTCTTGCCAAACCTGCTGCAGCAGGCCGAGCAGACTATGCGGCATGAGCCCTTTGCCAAGCGCGTCGCCGAACGAATGAACTTCAAAGCCCGCTGTCACCGCCCGGGCGGAAAAATCCTCAAAAGCGCGCTGGCCGCTGAAACTTTCGCCAAAACATAACAGGATTTTTTTCTTCACCAAATACAGCCTCCAATTTTTGGCCGCAAATTATCAGCAATTTAACTTTGCGATATAATACGGCATCAGTTCCCCGCCGAAACTTAGCTTGAAATCGCCGCGCAAAGGGCTGTTGACACCGACAAAGTCAAATTTTTTCAGCCCCATGCCATGCGCCAGCTTCATGCTTTCAATTATTAAAAAGGTTCCCGCGTTATAAAAGCGATAATCAGGATGATTTGCCCCGAAGAGATAATAGGCGCTGTTTTTGTCATAAAGCATGACTATGGCGCTAATCCTCTTTCCTTCGGCGGTTTGCGCGTAGCGCAGCACTGCCTGCCCGCTTTCAAGGACAAAGCGCAAAAGCCGCTCCGTCAAAAGCATGATGCCGCCGTCCAGCTCTACCCCCTGCCGCTCAAAGGTCAGCCGGTAAAGCAGCAAAAAATCGCCTATATCGCCGCAGCCTTCGGCCGCTTCATACGACAAAGCGTATCTGCCGGCGTTTTGCCTATAAGAATATTTGCGGTTGTCGCCTAACCCGGAAAATATTTCAGCAAAGCCGGAAACATCCTTTACTGCGGTATAAGCTATGCCGATGTCATATTTCCCGTTCCCGGGCGCATCATAATTATACCAAGAAACGCCCCTCATGTCCGTTACATTGTAATGGCAGGAAAAACAAATTTTTTCGCGTTTTTCCGATACATGCCCGACCAGGGCGGTTGTCGCGGCAAGCCGGTCTTTATAGCGTTTATAGGCCCTCTCGCCTTCCCGCGGCGGCAAGAACAAAAAACCGTTGTACGGCGCGTAAGGAACTGTCCCGCCGCTTACGCCGGAAGCGTTTACCGGCAGGCAAAGCCCCCCCAATATTTTGCCGCCTCTTGCGGCGACGAACTTTTCGCCGGCGAAGCCGACCGCCGCCAAATACCCGTCGCTGCTGAAAGGAGTGCTTTCTAGGGAATTGGCGCATAAATACTGCCAGCGCGGATCGTCCGCCGCGACCGGCTCGACCATTATCTCTTCCATTTTAAGTCCGCCAAGTGGCTCAGCCCGCAGCCAAAATCCAGCACGGAAGCGTTGTTGAGATCGCCTATTTGCGCGAGAACTTCAAACCGGGCGCGCTGGCTTTCCCGCGTCCAGTGCACCCCTTCCGAAGAATCGCCGAATTTTCCCAAGGCATGTAAATATTGTTCGTTAACATGGTCCTGATCTTCGCTCTTATACATCAAAAGGCCTCCCGCCCGCCCAGGCTTTCCGCAAACGCGGCTACGCGGACGGCCGAGCGGCCGTCCAGCCAAACAAGTTCTTTTTTATGTTCCTCTATAAATTTATCATCAAGCGGGCGGACAGTCAACAGTTCCCGGCGCAGCCCTTCGTAGTCTCCAACCGGCCTGGTCAGGCCAAGTTTGTTGGTTACGCAGCCATCGGGGGCGGCAAGGCGCGGCTGATAGCTTATGGTCTTTGCCCCCATGAGCGCGGAATGTAAAAGCGCCATGGAACTCATGCCGACCACCCACTCATATTCCGGCAGCAGGGCAGAAAAATCGCCTTGCGCCTCCATATCTTGAAAAGCGCTCTTAAATTCGACGCTGTCCTTAGGGTGAAATTTCACTCTGAGCGCCAAGCCTGAAGCGGCGGCAAGTTGACAAAGGTCAGACAGCGCGTCAAATTCCGTGTAGCCGAGTGTTTTGCCGTACAGTACGGACAGGGGCTGAGAAACAAACAGCACGCGCCCTTTGTTTTCCCGCGCGCGAGGGCGGGGCGCGCTTACATACCGGTCAAGGCCGGGCTGCCCTAACACCGCTATTATCGATGGCGGCACGCCGTCGGCTATGGCCTCTTTCTTCGCCAAATCGTCCATCACGGCATAGTAGTCGGGATAACGGACGGAAGACCCAAACTCAAAGCGCGCCCGGTAATTTGACCAATAGTCCAAAACCGCCAGGGTTTTGATTCCCCGCTCTTGGCAAAAAGCGCGCGCGCGGTTTTCCAATTGGCTGCCCCAGCTCGTGCCGGTAACGAGCGCGACGATCTCCCGGGCCGCCGCCAGATCCTCTATCCGCGCCGCTATGTCGGCTTCGTCGGCCGCATGTTCGCGGTTCAGCGCGCCGGCCGGCCCGGCGCAATAAAAGGCGGCCGGCCGGCCTTTTGCCAAAAAGCGCGCGAAAACCGGCTGCACGGCTTCGCAGCCGCCCGGGTCATGCGCCAGGAAAATCGTCTTTTTCATGCCGCCGAATCTTTCCTTCTTTCACCGCAATTGGGCAACGCTTTCCCGCCGGCTGCCATTTTTATACGATCTTTCGAGCGCTTCCGCCACTAAAAGCGGATATACGGCATCGCCAAAACGGCAGGCCGGTTCATCCGCCCCCCGCAAAACGCCGGCCAAATTGGCCACGGCGCCGGCGATAAGCGACTCTTCATTAAAAAGCCCTTCGTCGCGGCGGCAAAGGCTGAGCTGGCTGAAGCCGGAAAAAAGGGCGTGCTCTTTGACCAAGTAATAAAAAACGTCATTGCCGCTGTTTCTGAACTCAATTTTGCCCTTGGCAAAATACAGGTCTATTTCAAAAATGTAATATTGCCTGTCGTCAAAAGCTTCGGCAACCCCTTTTGCCCCGCTTTCCGTTTCAAACAGGAAAGAAAAAGACGGGTCGCCGTCTTTTTCCGCGCTCGTTTGCACTTTATCGGCAATCAGTACGCTTTTTATTTCCCCCGCCCACAAGCGCAGCAAATCAAACAAATGAGCGCCCGTGTTATATACGCCCCTTGTATAGCGAGCGGCTATCTTTTGCAGCCGCCCGAACTCTTCCTTCTTTATGCTTTCGGCTATTTTACCAAGGCCAAGGCTCCAGCGCCGCGAAATATTCGGCACCAGCAAAGCCCCTCCCGCCGCCAGCAGGGATTTCAACCGGGCGGCTTCTTCGGTGTTTTTGACCAAAGGTTTCTCGCAAAAAATAACCTTTGGCTGCGCGTTGCGCAAAATAAACTCTATGTTTTCAAGGTGAAGCCCGGGCGGGGTGCATACGCTGACAACATCCAAAGCGGGATTTTCGGCTATCAGTTTTTCCATATCGGCGTAAAAATTGACCGGCCCCGCCAGTTTACGCAGCAACCCCTCCCGCTCCGGCTTAGGGTCAGCCGCGCCGACAAGGGAAAAATCCCCGTTAAGCATGTAAGCCAGCACGTGCGAGGAAGGGCGCTTTCTGCCCGGGTCAAAATCATAGGTCAGGCCGATTTGCCCCAGCCCGATTACCGCCGCTTTAAAGCGTGCCATCGTTTCCTCCTGAAAGCATGGGCTAAGTTTGCGCGCCCGGCGGCAAAGCCTTCTCATAAGCCGCCAAAGCGTCCCTGTTTTCCCATGTTTTGCCCACCGCCAGCAAAAATTCGTCGATATGTTCTTCATTAAAGGGTACGCGGCAGGTATCGGCCGTCAGCAAAATCTCATATTGCAGTTTTTCCGTAACCGGGCAAAGGCCCTTCTTATATTCCTGCGTAGGTTTAGGGATAAAGGCGAAAGGATAAGCAGTGTTGTTGTAGACTTTCTTATGCTGATAAATGTTCATAAGGTAAATAGGTTTCACATAACCCTCCGCCAGGGGCATCCCCTCCGCCTTGACGGCTTGGGCGAAAGTATGCCGCGAAACGCCCCAGGCGGTTTTGTCGAAGTTAAAGGGATAGACATAATAGGCGTGCGAAAAATCCTTTGGCACATATACGCCCGAAAGCCCCGGAAATTCCCGCAAACCTGCGGAAAGCCGCGCCGCCAAATCCCGCCGGCTCTTTAGAAAACCATCCAATTTTTTCAGCTGTTCTATGCCGATCGCGGCGTGCAGCTCGGTCATGCGGTAATTGGAACCGAGCGCTACCCTCTCCGCATCCCCTGTGTCGTCCAAAGCCACTTCCCCGTGATTCCTGACCAAGCGGCAGCGGTAGGCCAGTTCCTCGTTGTCGGTCAGTATTATGCCGCCCTCGCCGCTATGGATAATTTTGTGGTAATTAAGGCTGAAAACACGCAGGTCGCCGAACGGCCCCTCGTTGCCGCCAATGCCGGAACCCGGCGCCTGGGCGTGATCCTCTATGAGCCAGAGGCCATGCTTTTTTGCCGTTTCCCTTATTTTGACAAGATCGGACGGCAGGCCGAAAATATTTACTGCCAGCACCGCTTTGCTGTAAGGGGAAAGCCATTTTTCTATCTCGTCCGGCCTGATATTGTAAGTTTGTTCGTCAATATCAAGAAAAATGGGTACGGCGTTGTTCATCAGGATGGAGGACGCGGTCGCGGACATGGTATAGGGGGAAGTCATCACTTCGTCCCCGGGGCCTATGCCGCAGGCCGCCACCGCCGCATGCAAGGCCGTCGTGGCCGAGTTGAAGGAAACGGCGTATTTGGCCTTGAAACGCTTGGCGAAAGCGCTCTCTATTTCCAGCACTTTCGGCCCGCCCAGAAAACCCGCCCCCGCTTTGCCTAGGAAAGCGGAAAGCACGCCGGAACGCATTACGGAAACAACGGCTTCTTCTTCTTCTTTGCCCATCGTATTTGTCCACGGCACAGCCTTTTCCCGGATAGGAGTTCCGCCCAGCAAGGCCGGTTTCTCTTTTTTTCTGTCTCTCATGTGTTCATTCCGCCTTTTTTCGTGAGGGTCGCAGGCGCTGTCCGCCCACATTTAACGCTGCAAGAGATGCCGGCGCGCGGCGCTCAGAAAACGTCCCAGCTTACGGGCGTGCCGCGCTTGAGGTCGCGAGCCGCTTTCCTCCCTATTATTATATCGTAATATTTGGGCGGCAGCCCAAGCCCCGGCCTCACGGAACGCATATTTTTTTCCGTGATGGGCTCCCCTTTTTTCACGTCTTCCGTGATATAAAGGCTGCGCCGGGACAACAGGGATTTTTTTTCCTGTTCCGATGCCTCGTAGCTTACTTGCCCCAGGGCCTGCCAGGCATTTTTACTCTCCCGCGCCAGCTGCCCCAGTTCCGCCGGTTCCATGGAAAAAGCCGCATCCACGCCGCCATCGTCTCTTGACAAGGTAAAATGTTTTTCAATTATGACCGCCCCCAAAGCCACGGCGGCGACAGCGGCGCCAATTCCCATAGTATGGTCGGAAATCCCCGTCTCGCACCGGAACAATTCCCTCATGTGGGGAATTGTCAGCAGGTTGCTCCCTTTGGGCGTAGCCGGGTAATTGCTGGTGCATTTTAGCAGCACCAGTTCCGGGCAGCCGTTTTCCCTGGCAGCCTGCGCCATTTCCGCAAGCTCCGCCACGCCGGCCATGCCGGTGGATGCGATGATCGGCTTGCCGGTGCGGGCGATTTTCCTGATAAGGGGCAGGTCGATGTTCTCGAAGGAGGCGATTTTATAAAAAGGAACGTTCAATCCTTCAAGAAAATCTACCGCCGTAAAATCAAACGGCGTGCTGAAAGCGCAAAGGCCAAGCTCCCGGCAACGCTCGAAAATCGGCCGGTGCCACTCCCAAGGCGTGTATGCCTGCCGGTACAGCTGGTAGAGGGATTGCCCGCGCCACAGGTTATCCGCGTCGGAGATGAAAAACTCTCCCTCGTCTATATCCAGCGTAAGGGTGTCGGCGGTATAGGTTTGCAGTTTAACCGCGTCCGCCCCGGCTTTTTTGGCCGCTTCCACTATCTCCAGCGCCCGCGCCAGCGAATGATTGTGGTTGCCGGACATCTCGGCTACGATAAAAGGCGCCCGTCCCCGATGGAAAAAATTTTTGTGTGTCATTTTATCTCCTTTTGCCGCGTTGCGGCAAAATACCGCCGCACCACCGATTAGGCGCGCAAAATAGCTTCTTTGAGAAAGTGGGCGCCCGACCCTATAGTGCGGGCTGACTTTAAGGCGGCTTGGCTCATGCGCAGAAGGCGCTCGGGCTCGCGCTTGTAGCGCAGGATGGCTTCCCGCCAGGTTGTCGCCGCAACGTCGGCGCTTTTGCCAAGATACTCCGCAAAGCCCAAAGCAGCGAACATTTTAACTCCGGTTTCCTGGTTGTCCGCAGTCGAAACTATCAAGGACGGCAACCCCAAGAAACAGCGTTCCACGGTAGCCAGCCCGCCAGCGCCTATGGCCAGGTCGGCTTCGTTCGCCAAAGCGGCCATGTAATCTATTTGGCAATGAAACTTCGCCCACGGCAGCCTCGCGCAAAGCTCTCCAATCTCGTCTTTTCTTTCGTTGCCGCCGCCGACTACTACATCAGCCGTAAAGCCCGGCGCGCCTTCCATGGCCAGCAGGACTTTTCCTGTCTCGCCGCTATAGTCGCCGCCGCCGAAAAATATGAGCGCGTTGCGCAATTTTCCCGTGCGGCGGCGAAGGTTTTGCCTGGCAAGATAAAATTCTTCCCGCAAAACCGCGTACTCCGGCCCAAGGAACTGCCGGCAGCCGGCGGGCGTAAGGCCGCCGTATTTTTGCGCCAGCCCCGGCTCGAAACTTTGGTTGGCCAGAATGTCGCAGTCATGCGGCTTGTCCGCCAAATCGTCGATGACTATGATTTTCCCGGCATAGGGGCGCAATTTTCTTTCCCATTCCAGGCCAAGGGAGTAATGATCGACTATAAGGCAGTCCGCTTTTTCCCTCAGGGCTTGTTGTGTTTCCGCAGCGTCCGTATCCGAGGGCACGGCCAGCCATTTTTCATATCCCGTCAGCGCCGGGTTTTCGCCATGAAAAGGCAAAAGCTTCAAGCCAAACCCCCTGTTTTCGGCCAAAGACGCGACATTGCCCGGCAGGTCGCGGCAGATAAAGGTTATCGCCGCCTCTTTTTTCAGCGTTTCCGCCAGCGCTATGCAGCGCATCAGATGCCCGCCGCCGATCAGCGGCGAAGAATCAGTCCTAAAAACTATACTTTGTTTCATGCTCCGGCGCTTTATTGGTCAAAAAATTCCGGCCTGTTTTCCCGCAAAAGCCGGTACTTCATTTCCGCCAGCGCCCAATCCTCCATATTGTCTATGTCCTGTACCAACAGCTCTTCAAGCACAAAAGGCACGATCGTGGGAAAGGGTTCTTTCGCTAAAATATATTCCGACTTATGAAAATAAAATTGCCCGGCATCATGGTAAAACGGCTGCAAATCCTGTGAACGGCTGTTCTTGTACTCCGGCCATTTATAAACAAGATGGCCCGCCTCGTCCAAAACAAAAGCGCGCTGCGGCGGGAAAGAGAACTTGACCACCGGCGTAAGGCAGTCGGCCCCGCTTTCTATAAATTTTTCCATGCAAGCGCGCAAAGCGCCGGGCGTAACAAAAGGCGCGGTCGGATACAGGCAGCACAGCCGGCCAAAATGCGACCCGCGCTTGGCATACTCTGTCATCACTTCGTATAACACGTCAAACGTCGTCGCGTAGTCGTCGGAAGTTCTCTCGCTGCGCATAAAAGGCACGTCCGCGCCGTATTTTAGCGCCACATCAGCAATTTCCGCATCGTTCGTGGACACCATCACTTGGTCAAACAAGCCGCTGTTTAAAGCGGCCTTAATGGGATAGGCGATGATCGGCTGCCCCAAAAAATCCTTGATGTTTTTCCGCGGTATGCGTTTGCTGCCGCCGCGCGCGGTGACAATGGCAACCGTCTTCATATTCTTTCCCTCCTGCCGCGCGGCGGCGAAAACCCGCCGTGCGCCTCCATAAATTCCCGCGTTTCTTTGTTCACTTCAATTTCTCTATTTCCTCGCGCGTCAGGCCGGTAATGCTCATGATGTTTTCCGCCGGCATCCCGATTTTCAGCGCGTTCCGCGCAACGTTGGTTATCCCCTCGGTCAGTCCC